>JACCYU010000128.1 GCA_013696315.1 Gammaproteobacteria bacterium
GCTGGCACCAATTGGCAACGTGCCACCGGCTGAAGCTGAAGCGGCTTATTATGCGCAAGTCAAAGGGTCCGCCATGGCGGCGTGACTCAAATCAATGAGTCTCCGGGATCCCCGGGGCGGTTCATTATTGATTATGGGCGCATCATCGCGCGTCCGGAAGGAAGCGTGTACACATCACACTTGAAGGGTGTGGACAAGGATCTCCGCGTGCGTCCCTTCTTCGCCCATGGCGCGACGTTTTCCCTGCGGGCGTTCATCGTTGGCGCTTTTAAGGATGAAATGGGCCTGGAGGCTCCCGACCCGATTTTGTGCAAGGCCAAGCGCGCGGGTAAACCGAGAATGGCGGTGACCCCAGGGGGCCTCGTGCTCGATCCGGCGCTGGTCGATCACTTGGAGTTTTATCTTCTGAATTACTTCAAACCCGCCACCGGCCAGGTAACCCGGCGCGCCCGGCAGGGGCTCAAGTTGATTCGGCGAATCGGGTGCACGAGCTGTCATGTCCAGGATCTCCGCATTGAGCGCGACCGGCGTGTGGCGGACGTCGAAACACGCTTCGACCCGCAGTACGGAATCTTCAATCGGCTGTTCGCCACCGCCACGACTCTATTCAGGATTGTCATCGATGGCGAGTCTTTGCCGCAGTTGCTGCCCAAAGGAGAGCCGTTCCTCGTAAAGAACATCTTCGCCGATTTCAAACGACACGATCTGGGGCCGGCCTTTCACGAACGCGATTATGATGGCACGATCGGCACTGAGTTTAAGACCGAGCCGCTGTGTGGCGTGGGCAGCACGCCCCCGTATAGACATGATGGGCGCAGCATCAATCTAATGGAGGTCATCCTGCGTCATGGCGGCGAGGCGCAAGCATCGCGCGATGAATATGCGGCGGCGAATCCGAACAACCAGCACAAGATCATCGAGTTCCTCGATACTCTGGTGATCTTTCCGCCCGATGACACGGCCTCGAATCTCAACCCGGGCGTGCCGGGGTCAGGCGACCCGCAGGATCCTTTACAGCACGGCAGCATCAATCTTGGCGCGCTGCTTCAGGACGCTTCGGAAGGCGCTGAATAACAGATGATACTGGGGTGCTTTAGCTGAACTGGGAGCTTAAGCGATGCACGCGCGGCACCGCGGCGACCATTAACGCTTGATTATCGCGGGCACGTCACGGTGGCAGGGCAGGCAGTTAAAATCAGGCAGGCGCTATAGCGCCTGCCTCAGGGTGTTTATCTAGTCGCGTCGCGCAGTTTGTCTTTGGCGCCGCCCACCTTGTTCTGCACCTTGCCGGCGGTTTTCTCGGCCTTGCCTTCGTTCTCCACGTGCTTGTTGCCAGTAGCTTTACCGACACCCTCTTTAATAGAGCCGGTGACTTTTCTGCCTGCGCCCGCGCTACGATCTTTATCGACCATGTCCTCTCCTCTTATGTGTGATGTGCAACATCTGCGGACCTACACCCGATAACCGAGCCATGCAAGGTCGGTGCGTATGTTCGCGGAGCGCGATGTCCGATGTGTAAAAGCGCTTTGGTTCCTTACAGAACGGATCGGCGGTGGTCACGTTTGACTCTGCTTGCGCCGCCAGCGCCCATCGTGTTTCTAGTACTTACTCTCCACCGCCGACCACGCGACCTTGTGTGACACTTGCTCGCGCGAGGCATCGCCGCGCCGCTTTTGCGGGTCGCTGCATTGCTCCCAGGCATTGTTATAAGCCTCCTTGTAAATCTCCTGCTCGTGCTTCGGCAGATTATCTTTTACCGATGCCGGTAGTTGCGTGATGCGATCGGAGGGCATGGTTGCCTCTCCCGTCGTTGTTGGGGTATAAGCGCGAACGCGCCATGTTGATTAGGCGCCCGCCAGTGATGAGTCACTTTTTATGCCGGTCGCTGGCGTTTCGAAACGTAAGCGACATGCAAGGCCGATGGACACGCACCATTCCTGCTCCGATGCTTCGATACTGGCGATAGTGCGAGACGCCGGCCGCAGGCTGGAAAAGCTGAATCTGAAAC
Organism: Gammaproteobacteria bacterium; assembly: GCA_013696315.1. Classification (NCBI taxonomy): domain Bacteria; kingdom Pseudomonadati; phylum Pseudomonadota; class Gammaproteobacteria; species Gammaproteobacteria bacterium. The sequence goes on from JACCYU010000128.1 coordinate 2,009, forward strand.
TGGTGACTGCTGAATCCTGCACCGGCGGCTGGCTGGCGAAAGCGAATACCGATCTCGCGGGCAGCTCGGCGTGGTTCGAGCGCGGGTTCGTGACATATAGCAATGACGCCAAGCGCGAACTGTTGGGGGTCAGTGAAGAAACGCTCGAACGCTATGGCGCGGTCAGCCAGCAAACGGCGCTCGAAATGACCGAAGGCGCGTTGCGCAACAGCCGCGGCGATTTCGCCATCGCCATAACCGGGATAGCGGGGCCGGAGGGCGGCAGCGCGGACAAACCCGTCGGCACCGTATGGATCGCGTGGCAGCGCCGCGGCTCGCAAGCCTGCGCGGCGCACTATCGCTTCGAAGGCGATCGAGAGCGCGTGCGCCGCGCGTCTGTCGTCGCGGCGTTGGAGGGCGTGCTGCGCTTGCGCGGATAGTCCCCGCGCCGCAATCCGGCACGCGCAGGGTGAGTTTGCGATTGAAACCCTACGGGCGATGCATCGATGGGGAGTCTGGTTCCGCGCGCTTGTATGCGATAATTAAGCCAGTAAGCTGATGTATTGCGACGACGCGCGGAATCCTTTTCCGCCGATTTCTCAAGGGGTTCGTGGATGGATGAAAATCGACAAAAGGCTTTGACCGCGGCGCTGGGCCAGATCGAGCGGCAATTCGGCAAGGGTGCGGTGATGCGCATGGGTGATTCCACCGCTGCGCGCGATGTGGCCGTGATCTCCACCGGCTCGCTGGCGCTGGATGTCGCCTTGGGGATCGGCGGGTTGCCCAGAGGCCGCGTTATCGAAATTTATGGGCCGGAATCGTCGGGCAAAACGACGCTAGCGTTACAGGTGGTGGCGGAATGCCAGCGGCTGGGAGGTGCGGCGGCGTTCATCGATGCGGAGCATGCCCTGGATCTGGACTACGCGGGCAAGCTGGGTGTCAACGTGGACGATATTCTCGTCTCGCAGCCGGATACCGGCGAGCAGGCGCTGGAAATCACGGACATGCTGGTGCGCTCAAGCGCCGTGGACGTCGTGGTGATCGATTCCGTCGCGGCGCTTACGCCCAAAGCCGAGATCGAGGGTGAGATGGGCGACTCGCACATGGGCTTGCAGGCGCGGCTGATGTCGCAGGCGCTGCGTAAGCTGACCGGCAACATCAAGCGATCGAACACGATGGTGATCTTCATCAACCAGATCCGCATGAAGATCGGCGTGATGTTCGGCAACCCTGAGACGACCACGGGCGGCAATGCACTGAAGTTTTACGCCTCGGTGCGGCTGGACATTCGCCGCATCGGCTCGATCAAGAAGGCTGACGAGATCATCGGCAATGAAACTCGCGTGAAAGTGGTCAAGAACAAGATGGCGCCGCCGTTCAAGCAGGCGGAGTTCGAAATCCTCTATGGCGAGGGCATCTCGCGTTATGGCGAACTGATCGATCTGGGGGTCAAACACGGCATCATCGACAAGGCGGGCGCATGGTATAGCTACGGAAAGGATCGCATCGGTCAGGGCAAGGATAACGTGCGAGAGTTCCTGAAGCAGCACGGCGATATGGCCGCCGAGATTGAAGGAAAACTGCGCACGCAGTTGTTGCCCAAGCGCGCTGCCTCGGCGAGTGAGACTGAGCCCGCGGGCGCCTGAGTGGCGCAATGCGCGCGAGATCGCGTTGGCGTTGCTGGCGCGGCGCGAATATTCGCAGCGCGAGCTGCAATTGAAGCTCATCAGCCGCGGCGTCGAGGCATCCGCCATCGGCGCGCTACTCGAAGAACTGGCGGCCGAGCGCTTGCAAAGCGATGCGCGCTTCACTGAGAACTATGTGAACGCGCGCCATGCGCGAGGATTCGGGCCGCTGCGCATTCGCCTGGAATTACAGCAACGTGGTGTTGATGAATCGCTGATCGACGCGCATCTGGACGCGTGCGAAGGCGCTTGGGAAGACCTCATGCGTGCGCAGTATCACAAGCGGTTCGGCGATCGACCGGCGGAGGACTTTGCAGAGCGTGCGCGTCGCGGCCGATTTCTGCAGCAGCGCGGATTTTCCAGCGAGAGGATCGGGCGTCTGCTTCACGAACTGTGTAAGGGCGTCTAAATGAATGACTAACGTCGTGTCCCGCAAATAATTTGCCTATTTTTAAGCCGTCATTCCGGCAAGGTATAGGCCGGAAATTCAGTGGCAAGGACGTTCGTTTGACTGGATTGAGGCTTTCGCCGGAATGACGAAGACGTTGTCTTGACCCATTTATTTTTGGAAGTTCCAAGTGAACTCGTAGGTCGCCAGTCCGTAGTCGGCGGTAGGTTGCCACGGCAACTTGGCGAGCTGCGCCATGAATGACTATGAACAAATTTAACAGCAGCGCGGCGCTGCGCTCGCGCTTTCTCGAATTCTTCGCGGCGCGCGACCATGAAATCGTGCAGTCCAGCCCGCTGGTGCCCGCGCACGACCCGACCCTGCTGTTCACCAACGCAGGCATGGTGCAGTTCAAGGATACGTTCCTCGGTCGTGAGTCGCGCGCCTGTCCACGCGCGGCCAGCAGCCAGCGCTGCGTGCGTGCCGGCGGCAAGCATAACGATCTGGAGAACGTCGGCTACACGGCGAGACATCACACCTTCTTCGAGATGCTGGGCAATTTCAGTTTCGGCGATTACTTCAAGCGCGAAGCGATACGCTATGCGTGGGCGTTCCTGACCGAAGAGGTCGGATTGCGGCGGGAACGCCTGTGGGTGACGGTATTTGAGGAAGACGATGACGCCGCGGATCTATGGCTCAATGACATCAAGGTCGATCCCGCGCGCTTAAGCCGTATTGGCGCCAAAGACAATTTCTGGTCAATGGGCGACACTGGCCCGTGCGGCCCGTGCACCGAGATCTTCTATGATCACGGCCCGGAAATTCTCGGCGGCCCGCCGGGTTCGGAAGACGCCGAGGGCGATCGCTACGTCGAGGTGTGGAATCTGGTGTTCATGCAGTACGATCGGGATCAGCACGGCTTTCTGAAGCCGCTGCCGAAACCCTCGGTCGATACCGGCATGGGGCTGGAACGTCTGGCCGCCATCCTCCAGGGCGTGCACGACAATTACGAGATCGACCTGTTCCAGCATCTGATTCGCGCAATCGCCGAACTCACTGGCGATCGGCAACCGCGCGGCCCATCCTATAAAGTTATCGCGGATCACATCCGCTCCTGCGCGTTTCTCGTCACCGACGGCGTGCTGCCGTCCAACGAAGGGCGCGGATACGTGCTCCGGCGCATCATCCGACGCGCGGCGCGTCATGGCCATAAATTGGGCCTGACCGAGCCGTTCTTTTACAAGCTGACACAAGCGCTGGTTGCGGAAATGGGCGCGGCGTTTCCGGAGCTGGCCAAAGCTCGAGCGCACGTCGAGCGCGTGCTAAAAAACGAGGAAACTCGCTTCGCCGAGACGCTGGAGCAGGGCATGCGGATTCTGGATAACGATATCGCCAGCATGTCCGAATCGGTCGTGCCCGGCGATACCGTGTTCAAGCTCTATGATACCTTCGGTTTTCCAGTTGACCTCACCAACGACATCGCGCGCGAGCGGGGCCTGACCATTGATATGGCGGGATTCGAGCGCCACATGGCGGCTCAACGCGACCGCGCGCGGGCGGCCAGCCAGTTCAAGATCACCACGAGCCTCGATGCGGTATTGCAGCGCGCGCTGACACCTTCGGAATTCACAGGTTACGATCGCCTGGTTGACGAAGGCACGGTCACGGCACTGCTGTATGAAGGAACGGCCGTGGCGCGGTTGGAGACGGGGCAGGAAGGTGCGGTGTTTCTGGATCGCACGCCGTTCTACGCCGAATCCGGTGGTCAGATTGGCGACACCGGGACGCTGGACAACGATGCAGCGCGCTTCGAGGTACGCGACACACGCATGCATGCCGGTGCCCATGCGCACCTGGGCACGCTCACGTGCGGCGCGATTGCGATCGGTGACCAGCTTGAAGCGACGGTGGACGCCGCGCGCCGTCAGGCGACCGTGCTGAACCATTCCGCTACGCATCTGCTGCACGCCGCGTTGCGCAAGGTGCTGGGTGAGCATGTGACGCAGAAGGGCTCGCTGGTCGCGCCGGATCGGTTGCGTTTCGACTTCTCGCATCCCGAGCCGGTTAACGTGGCGCAGCTCGACGAGATCGAGACTCTGGTCAACGATAAGATACGCGCGAATGCGAAGGCCGATATCCGGGTAATGGCGAAGGAAGATGCGCTGGCGGCAGGGGCGATGGCGCTGTTCGGTGAGAAATACGGCGAGCGCGTGCGGGTGCTGAAGCTCGGCGATTTTTCCACGGAACTGTGCGGCGGCACGCATGTGCGGCGCGCGGGCGACATCGGCGTGTTCAGGATCGTCGGCGAAAGCGGTGTCGCGTCCGGCATCCGCCGCATCGATGCGCTCACGGGCCGCGGCGCGCTGGCCTGGCAGGACGCGAACGAGGGACAGCTGGAGCGGGTCGCTGAACTGGTGAAGGGTAATCGCGCCGATGTCGAGCAGAAAGTCCGCGCGTTGCTGGAACGCAACCGCGCCATCGAACGCGAACTGGAGCAGCTTAAAAGCCGCCTCAGCGTGCAAGCCGGTTCTGATCTTGCGTCGCGGGCGCAGGTCGTCAATGGTGTGAAGGTACTGGCGGCCGTAATCGCCGATGCCGATGTCAAATCCTTGCGCGATACGCTGGATCAATTAAAAAGCAAGCTGGGCAGCGCGGCCATCGTACTGGCGGCCGTCAATGACGATAAAGTGAGCCTAGTAGCCGGCGTGACGAAGGATCACACCGACAGAATCAAGGCGGGCGAGCTTGTCAACATGGTCGCCGTCCAGGTCGGCGGCAAGGGCGGCGGCCGGCCCGACATGGCGCAAGCCGGCGGCAATGATCCGGCGGCGCTGGACGCAGCGCTGCGATCCGTGCCCGAGTGGGTGCGGTCGCACGTAGTCTAGACACCACGCAGTCGTTTATCCTTAGATTAACAGGTCGCAGTGCCGCTATGGGACTCGTAAACGCCAAGCTGTTGCTGAAGAATCCGCGCATGGCTGATCTCGGCGCGGTCGAGACGGTAGCGCTTGCCGATTCTGGCGCGTTGCATCTATGCATTCCTGAGCACGTACAGCTGCAGTTGAAACTGGAGGCATAGATTACAAGGAAGTAACGCTTGCCGACGGATCCAAGAAACTCATTCCCTATGTTGGTCCGCTGGAGTTGCGATTCAAAAACCGGGTGGGCTTCGCAGGCGCGCTCGTTATGGGAGATCAAGTGCTGCTGGGCGCTATCCCAATGGAGGATATGGACTTGATCGTCATCCCGAAGACGCGCAATTTGGATGTCAACCCCGACACTCCAAACATTGCCTCGTCGATCGTCAAGTAATTGACGGAGTTAAGCGCCGGCGGATAAGCGCGTAGCAGTGATCTTTCCTGACACACCCAGGTATTGTTTAATGCGCACCTTCGCCACGGGTATTCCATGTCCCTGATCGTCCAGAAATACGGTGGCACCTCCGTGGGTTCCGCTGAGCGCATCGAACACGTCGCCGACAATGTGAAACGCTGGCGTGACGAAGGTCATGCGTTGGTCGTTGTGACTTCTGCCATGTCGGGCGAGACTGACCGGTTGCTAACGCTGGCGCGCGAGATCGACCCTCTGGTATGCGGGCGCGAGCTCGATATGCTGCTCTCCACTGGCGAGCAGGTGACCATCGCACTGCTGGCGATGGCGCTTGAAAAAATCGGTTGTCCGGCGGTCTCGTACACCGGCGCGCAGGTGAGTATCCGCACCGACAGCGTACACAACAAAGCGCGTATCCTGGAGATCAATGGCGCGCGCGTGCGGTGCGATCTGGCTGCTGGCAAGGTGGTGGTGGTCGCGGGGTTTCAAGGTGTGGATGAACATGGCAATATCACCACCCTTGGTCGAGGGGGGTCGGATACCACCGCGGTCGCGCTTGCCGCCGCCCTCAAGGCGGACGAATGTCAGATCTATACGGACGTCGATGGCGTTTACACGACCGACCCGCGCGTGGTGCCGAGAGCCCGCCGGCTGGAGCGAATCACTTTTGAAGAAATGCTGGAGATGGCCAGTCTCGGCTCCATGGTGTTGCAGATCCGTGCCGTGGAGTTTGCCGGCAAATACAGCGTGCCCCTGCGCGTGCTTTCAACCTTCGTGGATGGCGAAGGCACGCTGATCACCTTCGAGGATGCGGCGGCAGTGGAACAGGTATTGATCTCCGGGATCGCGTTTAATCGCGACGAGGCTCAATTGACGATCGCCGGCGTGCCAGATCAGCCGGGCATCGCCTATGAGATCGTCGGTCCGATCTCGGACGCGAACATCGAAGTGGACATGATCGTGCAGAACGTTGGCGTCGACGGTACAACGGATTTTACCTTCACCGTGCATCGCAACGACTTCGACAAGGCGCGCACGATTCTGTTGCGCATCTCAAAGGCACTGGGTGCGCGCAAGGTGGACGGCGACCAGCATATCGTCAAGATCTCGCTGGTTGGCGTGGGCATGCGTTCACACGCCGGCATCGCCTGCACCATGTTCAAGGCGCTGGCCGCAGAGGGCATCAATATCCGCATGATTTCAACCTCGGAGATCAAGATCTCCGTTGTGGTGGACGAGAAGTATCTGGAACTGGGCGTGCGCGCGCTGCACGATGCATTCGAACTGAGCGTGCCGCCCGCGCAGACAGCGCCGAAATCTATGGACACAGGTGGTGTCGATTCGCTTCAATAACGCATAGAATGCGCGAGAGCCGGGTTGCGACGCAGAGTGCGCGGCGTTCGGTTACATGTGCCGCAAGGGGAGTCAAATGCATAATAAGAATAACAACAACAGAAAGGAGAGCCAGGAATGTTGATTCTGACACGTCGTGTAGGAGAGACTTTGATGATCGGTGACGAGGTAACCGTCACCGTGCTCGGGGTGAAAGGCAATCAGGTGCGTATCGGCGTGAACGCGCCCAAGGAAATTGCTGTGCACCGCGAGGAAATTTACGAACGCATCAGGCGCGAGCGCGAACAGCAGGCTCAAGGCAACACGCAAACCGGATGAGCGGGCGCCGGGTGTCCGCCAGACCATGCAGTTCTACGGGTCTATGAAGATGTGCCCGTGTGGGCGAGCCGGAAAGAGGCAAATGTCCAGTGAACATTTGCTCCGGCGAGCGACCGCCAAGGAGGGCGGGGCCGGTGTTTAGCGGAGTTAAGGCGCTGCGCCATGGATGGCCATGCAAGCGTTACGAATATGGAGAGGTGGCCGAGTGGCTGAAGGCGCTCCCCTGCTAATGGGCGAGGTGGACAAAGGCGAAGCGCAGCTTCGTCCCGCCGAGCGGGCGCGCCACGGAAGGTGCGCACCGGGATTCTTAGCGAAGCAGGAGCTGAGCTTAGAATCATTACGACCGATTTAATGCACGGAGTTAGATTAGTAACACTTCTGGAGAGGTGGCCGAGTGGCTGAAGGCGCTCCCCTGCTAAGGGAGTATGGGGTTTATAGCTCCATCGAGGGTTCGAATCCCTCCCTCTCCGCCAGTTATTATGGCAATGTAGCGCTGTCAAGCACCATGCTGCCAATTTATTTAATGGGAGGGTGAGAACCCTCGCGGGTTCGACAAATTAGTCGGGAGCAAATTTGAACCGCGCGTTGCGCGGGCCCGGAGGGCGAAGTACAGATACATACGCAGTAATCCCTCCCTCCGCCAGTTTTCGGTCTGCACGATGTGGCAAAGCAAGTAACAGCGCCACGCCATGGATGGCTTCTAGTGGCCTTTAACCGCCACACTGTTAGGAGTTGTCATTCCGAGCGGAACGAGGCATGTTGATACCACGCTCTACACCGGGGTTTATCAAGATCTCTCGCTCCGCTCGAGATTACAGCTTCTGACTACCGAATCAGGCGTTACTTGCAGGCTAATAGGATCGTCAATCAATGCGCCCGTAGCTCAGCTGGCGAGCGGGAACAAGAAAACTACATCTACCATGTCGTTTTCCCCGCGAGCGACACGCCACGGAAGGCGTGGCCGGGTTGTCTAACGACACCGTTGTATCGCCAGGGATGGCTGGTAGTAGGGTCAATCAATGCGCCCGTAGCTCAGCTGGATAGAGTACCAGGCTACGAACTTGGTGGTCGGGAGTTCGAATCTCTCCGGGCGCGCCATCTCCCAAAGCCCGCGGCAACGCGGGCTTTTTTTGTTCGGTGGGTTCAAGTTCCTAATGCAACAGTTCGTTGAAAGTTTCAAAGGGTGTTTTCCAGTTCAGCACTTTTCTGGGACGGCCGTTGAGCAGTTGCTGAACCCGTTTGATTTGATAGTGACTGACCTG
>JACCYU010000129.1 GCA_013696315.1 Gammaproteobacteria bacterium
GAGTTGTACAGCGCCTTTCTCAATCTCGTTAGCAACGCCATCCGCTATTCGCCAGCCGGTGGTGATATAGTCCTGCGCTGGTATGCGGATGCCGAGGGCGCCTATTTTGTCGTTCAGGATCATGGTATTGGCATCGAGCCGCAGCACATCCCGCGCATCACCGAGCGATTTTATCGCGTCGACAAGGACCGCTCGAGAATCAGCGGCGGTACCGGGCTGGGTCTCGCCATCGTCAAGCACGTGCTGCAACGGCATGGCGCGAAACTGCGGGTGGAGAGCATGCCTGGCAAGGGCAGCGTGTTCACCTGCGTATTTCCGCCCACGCGCATCGAACGACGCCCGTCCCAATCCACGGCCGTAGGCGCCTGAACGTGCGATGAGAATCCTGGTAGTGCGCCACGGCGACGCGGGCGATGCGCAAGCGTTTTCGCACAGCGGCCAGCCCGACCGCCTGCGTCCGCTCACCGCGCGCGACCGCCGACGCATGTGGGTCGCCGCGCGGGGCCTGCTGCGCGAGGTGCCGCGTATTGATCTGCTTGCGACCAGTCCCTACACGCGGGCCCTGCAGACCGCCGAGGTGCTTTCTAAAGTGTATGGCGACCTTGCCGCGCGGGAAATTCCGGAGCTCGAAGCGGGCGCCGCGCTGGCATCGCTCCTCGCATGGCTGTGCGTGAACGCCGCCCACGACTGTATTGCGCTGGTCGGTCACGCGCCGGATCTTGCGGAGCTGGTGACCTGCCTGGCTTGCGGGTCCGGCAGGTCGCCTGTGGTAAAGATCAAGAAGGGCGGCGCGTGCCTGCTGTCCATCGACGGCGCGCTGGCGCCTGGCGCGGGCGAGATCCGCTGGCTGCTGGATAACGGGCAGCTGGTCAGGCTTGGCAGCTGAACGACCAGACTTTGAGAATGAGCGCGGCCAGCCGCCGTTGATGAGGCGCATGCGGACCGCGGCGACTTTCGTTGCATTCGAGGCTGGTCGAGGTCAGGAGAACTGCTTATGCTATGCGATCCGACGTGCCCTTGAACCTCCATGCCCAGAATCAGCAAAGCGCCTGACACGGTAGCCGCCGTCGATCTCGGCTCCAACAGTTTTCACCTCATCGTCGTCCGCATCATAGACCACCGCATTCACGTGCTGGACCGGCTCAAGGAAATGGTGCGTTTCGGCGGCGGCCTGGACGCCGACGACAATATCACTGACGCGGCGCGCGAACGCGCGCTGGAGTGCCTCGGCCGCTTCGGCGAGCGCGTCGCCAGGATGCCGCGCGACAGCGTGCGCGTGGTTGGCACCAACACCTTGCGCAAGGCGCGTAACGCCAATGCCTTTCTGCGCGACGCTTATGCCGTGCTAGGTCATCCGATAGAAATCATCAGCGGCATCGAGGAAGCGCGGCTCATTTATCTGGGCGTTTCGCACAGCGTAGCCGACACCGGCGGTCGCCGGCTGGTGGCGGACATCGGCGGCGGCAGCACCGAACTGATCATCGGCCAGGGCTTCGAGCCGCTGCACATGGAAAGCCTGTACATGGGCTGTATCGGCATGACGCAGCAGTACTTCGCGGACCGCAAGCTCAACGAAGAGGTGTGGCGGCGCGCCACCATCGCTGCCCGCTTGGAAATGCGCCCCGTCGCGCACCACTACCGCCACGTCGGCTGGGAAACTTCGTTCGGCGCGTCCGGCACCATGCTGGCAGTGGCAAAGGTCGCGCGCGAGCTGGGATTATGCGCGGAAGGCATTTCGCTGGAGGCCTTGCGCGGCATCGTCAAGGCGGTGCTCGATACGGGTCATATCGACAAGCTGGATCTGCCGGGTCTGTCCAGGGACCGCGCGCCCGTGTTCGCGGGCGGCGTGGCGGTGCTGCAGGCGCTCATGGAAGGTCTCAAGATCGAACACATGAACGTATCCGATGGCGCGTTGCGCGAAGGGCTGGTTTACGATCTGCTGGGCCGCATCCGCCACGAGGATGTGCGCACGCGCACCATCGAGGGCATCGCCAGGCGTTTTCAGATCGACACCGAGCACACCCAGCGGGTGGAGGCGGCCGCGTTCGGCCTGTTCGAGCAGGTGGCGGAAGTCTGGCAACTTGACGGCAGCCACGCCGACAGCCTCGCCTGGGCCGCGCGACTGCACGAAATCGGGCTTGCAATCGCGCATGCCCAGTATCAAAAGCACGGTGCGTATCTCATGGAGAACGCCGACATGCACGGGTTCTCGCGCCAGGAACAGGAGATACTGGCGGTGCTGGTGCGCAGTCACCGGCGTCGTTTTTCCAGATCGATCTTCGCGCAGGTCGCCGACGACCAATGCGATCGGGTCATGCGCTTAGCCGTGTTGCTGCGCATGGCAGTGCTGCTGCATCGCACCCGCGCCGCGCGCAGCGACGTAGTCATTCACTCCGTGCGCGCGAAAAACTCAAAGCTGGAGATCGAATTTCAGCCCGGCATGCTGAACGAGCACCCGCTAATCAAGGCCGATCTGGAGAGCGAGCAGAAATTCTTAAGCGCCGGCGGCTTTGAGCTGACGTTCAAGTAAGGCATCGCGGCGCTAAACGCGACTTAGAATGCCTGCACTCGGAAGTGGATACCGGAGTCCTGCAGGTCTTCGTTCAGGGTATCGATCTCGCGCAGGCCGTAGCCCCAATAGATTTCCGCGTGCAGATTCGAGCTTGGATCCCATCTAAGCCCCAGACCAAGACTGGAGATGGTGTTGGGATCGGGCGTGGCAATATCCGTGTTCTCGGCCCAGCCGAAGTCGGCGAAAGGTGCGAGCTGAACGAATCCGTCTTCCACGGTGCGGCTTAACCGGGGGATGGGCAAGCGCAATACGGGGATACGGAATTCGGCCGAAGCCACCAAGCCATTGTCTCTGACCAGTTGATTCTCGCGATAGCCTCGTACCGTATATGCGCCGCCGACCGCGAATTGTTCCAGGGGCAGCAGCGGGTCTTCGGCAAGCTGCAAATCGGTTCTGAAAATAAATTGACTGCCGCTGTCGCCGAGGCGCCGGGCCAACTGGAACTGTCCCAGCCAGGCGAAAAACCGCCCGTCGTGGAGCGCGCCGCCGTTCATCGTAGCGCCCAGCGCATCGACGCCAAGGCTGAACGTGGAGCGCGCGGCGAGCACCTGCACCAGACTGCGATTGATCCAGCCTTGCGAGAGGCGCAGCACTGTAGCGGTGGCCTTGCCGTCTTGCGCGCCTAGCAGCCTGTCGGACTTTCGCAGGTTTATCCGACGTGGATTTGTACGAAGATAGCGGAGCCACAGTAGCGAGGGGAAGCGATGACACGATTTATCACGATTGACCGCGATACGGCGTATCTGC
>JACCYU010000130.1 GCA_013696315.1 Gammaproteobacteria bacterium
ATAAGGATGTCCACGGCTATAAGTCCTCCAAGTTCATCAATCGCCTTTTCTATGCGCTCATGGATGTAAAAGGCGATGACGGTAATGCATGCAAGTGCCACGATTGCACCAAATATCAATATGGCCGGACCCTGACGCCCGCTTGTAGGAAGTTAGCTAAAAAGACTGAAATCAGTAACGACAGAGATCCCTAGTGTGGTGAGTTAGAGATTCGCAGACAAAATCGTTCGATGCTGGCGATGATGTCGTTGGCGGATTTGGTCCAGACGAAGGGCTTGGGGTCGGCGTTATTGAGGTCGAGGTAGTGACGGATGGCATCTTCCAGTTGGCGGGTTGAACGATGGGTTCCGCGACGAATCTGTTGCTCAGTCAGGGTGGCGAACCAGCGCTCGACCTGGTTGAGCCAAGCGGCCGAGGTCGGGGTGAAATGGACGTGAAAGCGCGGGTGACGCGCGAACCAGGCGCGCACGGTGGGCGTCTTATGCGTACCGTAGTTGTCCATTACCAGATGCACGTCCAGAGCGGCCGGGACTGAGGCCTCGATGGTGCGCAGGAACTTCAGAAACTCGCGGCCGCGGTGGCGCCTGCGCAACTGGCCGATCACCGCGCCGGTGGCGATATCCAGCGCGGCAAACAGCGTGGTCGTGCCATGGCGTTCGTAGTCGTGTGTGCGTCGCTCGGCGATCCCAGGAGCCAGCGGCAGGATCGGCTGGGTCCGGTCAAGCGCTTGAATCTGGCTCTTCTCATCGACGCACAACACCATTGCTTTCACCGGCGGATCGAGGTACAGCCCGACGATATCGCGGGTCTTCTCGACCAACAACGGGTCGCTGGAAAGCTTGAAGGTTGCCTGACGATGCGGCTGCAAGCCGAAGGCGCGCCAGATGCGCACAATCGCCGTTTGCGACAGCTTCGTCTCATGCGCCATGGCGCGCGTACTCCAGTGCGTCGCGCGGCTCGGCCGCTGTTCCAAGGTCTTGGTAATCACGGCCTCGACACGTGCGTCTTCAATCGTTCGTGGGGCGCCCGGTCGCGGCGCATCCAGCAGACCATCGAGCCGCGACTTGACGAAGCGGCCGCGCCATTTCGACACGGTCTGCGGGGTGACCGCAAGCGTGGTCGCCACGACCTGATTCTCGACCCCGACCGCACACTCCAGTACGATGCGCGAACGCAGTGCCAGCGCTTGCGCGGTCTTGCGCCGACGTGCCTATGCCTGTAGTTGTTCGCGTGCCGCATCGCTCAACACCAACTCCGCTTTCGGTCTGCCTGCCATTGCATACTCGCTGTCTCCAAAACATTCTGCCAGTGACCACCAAGGCGTAAAACAATTCAATGAACTTCTAACTCACTACACTAGCCATAGTTTTAGGTATGCGATCTTCTCTTTCGCGACGTCAAGCCTGGACATGGCAGTGCTACTAATTTATTCAACTGAAGTCTAACGCGACTCGACAACACCGACGCCCAACGCGCTTCAGCCGTTGTACGAGACGCCCAACCGCAGAAAAATTGGCCAGTGCACCTGGCGCTGCCGGTTGTCATCACCCCATGCATCGCGGAGCGCGAGCGAGAGATGAGCTTCGACCGGATCGACGGCCAGCCGTTGCCGGTAGCGCTGTACGGCGGACCACGTGCTGACGTAATTCAGAACCTGTTCGACGTTCCAGTTCCGTTCGATCGAGAAGGCGGGAGTGTCATGTATTTCCGTGAACGGGAACTCAAGAGATCGATAGCCGTCCTCCACCAGTCGGCGTTCGGGCGGCCAGTCGGTGCCGATGGTGTCGGCGTAAAATACTTGCAGCACGCGGTCTATGTCCGGACTCACCGACATCAGGTTGTAACACCACACGGCGATCAGGCCGCCGGCGCGCAGCACGCGCCGCGCTTCGGCATAGAAACGCTGCAGATCGAACCAGTGCAGCGCCTGCGCGACCGTGATCAGATCGACCGACGCGGGCTCGAGTCCGCTAACCTCGGCGGGTGTGACGCGGTAAGTAACGCGCGGATGAGGCGCGGCCTTGCCCATCTGCTCCGCGCTGGCATCGGTCGCCCACACCCGCGCGAAGTGATGCGCAAGCCCGTGCGCCGCCTGCCAGTTGCCGGTCGCCGCATCCCACGCCACCTCGCGCGCGTTAGCCTGGGCCGCAAGATAGTCGAACAGTGTCTCCGGGTAATCGGGCCGGTGGCCGGCGTAAGCCGCAGCGTATCGCGAGAAATGGTCCTTGAACATCGGCGGAAATCTCGGTCAAAGGCTGCATGCTTGCACTACGCATTAGCCGTGAGCAGAAAAACACCAGGCAGTCAATTGCCTATTCGCGTCGAAACCTGAACGCGACCCATAGATTGTTGTGGCGAAGGCCCGCGCGAGTAAACATTAAGTGCTCATGATTTCGACCAGCTATCGAAAAACTCCTCCGGCGACAGCGCGGCAACCGGCGAACGACTGAAATCGGCGATATTGCGAGTCACGATGACCTCGCAAGCAGTGATTTCAGCCGCGCTGGCGACTACCCGCGTCCTCGAAATCACGCATCTTGAGGCTTCGCGCGCGGACGGGCGTAGCCCGGTCCACGGGCGCAATGTCAAAGCGATCGATCAACCAGTCCACCAGACTGTTCGCGCGCGCTTTGTTCATGTGCCGTGCCACAAGGTAATACAGCGTAGTAACACCATGGGCAGGAATTACACCGATAATGTCGCCGGTCAGCGCATTGCTAAGGACAGCCGCGGAAGAGGTATAGTGAGGCTTTCGTTCTTGTAATACATCCAGGAACACGTTGAGATCGAACAGCGCTCTCACCGATGCTTTTCGTCGAGATGCTGATTATATTCACCCCTGGCATCGATATTGGAGGGAATGCTCCCAGCGAGCTTCGCGATCTCCGGATGAATAGCATTTTTGCTAGATGCCTGGAGCCGCGTAAAATAACGGTGAATAACCTCTGTCACGGTCATGCCATGACGTTTTGCGAATTCCTTTACGAACCGGATCTCATCCGCGGGTAGTCGCACCGTAAGTTTGTTGGTTTCCACAATTATCACCTTCGAATTTTTCTTGCAGCGGTACGGCCAAGTTATCACCGGCGTTCGGCTCAGGCAATAAAAGCAGCTCTCTAAACCCTTCCGGCGCTCTTAGTGAGATAAAGTTTCTAGAAATGCCTGAGATAGCGAAGATTCTTCAGTCGATGAGCCCGTTCCTTCGACGAGCTCAGTCAGGCTCGGAGCATTGCCGGAGGGCTCCCTCGTAACGACAGCAGCATGGATTGATGCGTTGGCCTACGCGCGCTCTATATAAGATAGACTGCTCATTTGTCACTACCATATAAATTCTTAGCCTCCAGCCTAGACGCTCGTGCAATCCGTCCTCATGGTCTGCACCGGAAACATCTGCCGCAGCCCCCATGGCGGAGGGACTGCTGCGTCACCGGCTTGCCGTGGATTCCCCGACGACGGTGACTTCGGCT
>JACCYU010000131.1 GCA_013696315.1 Gammaproteobacteria bacterium
ATCTTCTACTGCTTCAACCGGCAGCCCAGCCTGGCGCATAGCCTTGAAGAACAGGCGTTCGGCCTTTGACTGCTTGCAATCATCTAGGCCCGATAGAATTACAGGTGTCACACTTGACCAAGTGAGAGATGGCCGCACGTAAGCGGAAAACACGGTATCTTCATCTTGCGGCTCTACTAGCATTGCGTGTCTCTCTGTGTCGTTTGACCTATAGCTTCCCTCCTTTTCAGGCACTAGCTCCGCGTTTCTTAACCGATGCCCGGCCCAGGCAGCATATTCACTTCCACCGCCAAATGGCTCAGTAATTATTACTCGCCTGATCATGCCGTCAGCATGCTGATGACCGATAGTCGGCAAGGGCAGATAGGAAAATCGCATGTTGGTCTCCGCGCCGCTCTTGTCAATGTGGCCAGCCACATATCGCTGAGCCCCCCCGGGAAACTCGTATTCGTCGCTTTTCGCCGCGTTACAAGTTAGATGACGGATCATAGCGGCTACGAAGACAGCCTCAGTCTGCCTGAAGGGCCACCAATTATCTTGTGTGCTACGCAACTCAAATGCTGCATGCGGCCGCGGCAATAAATTACCAGGTGGTAAATATGTAATCTTTATAAATGCCTGCAATTCTTGTGGTGGGCGGTATTGGTTACCGTCAACACTTCCCAAGAACGATTCATGAACATGTAGCAGATTCTCAAGCGTGCCATGGGTCGGTACTCGAAGACCTGCATCACCCGGTGAATCGTAACCATCCCAGGCATTCCAGCGCTGACCGGCGAGCTTTGCAACCTGGATGGAGTTTAGCAATTCGCCTTCTGCTACTGCCATATCAATGCCCCATCCCAGTGCAAAGAGGTGTCGCGCCTCTGAGCAAAGCAAATCGGCATGCGGCTGAGCCTCAGACCATTCGCCATCATCGATCAACCAAAGATAATGAACTGCGTTGCCGTTGCCGAGGCGGCTGGGACGGGCGAACTTCGACGTCAGACGCTCCTGCCGATCGAACTTCTTGTCGCCGTCGTTGTTGGGGACATAAAGCGTGTAGCTCGGAGCCGGTGGGGCATTCGGGGCAACGATCACGGGAGGCTTGCGCTGCTCCAGCCAGCGTAACGCTTTGGCTTTAACTTCGGACCATTCACGATCACGGCAACCGGCCCGCGCACCAGCCAGCAGCGCCTGAAATAAACGCAGTGGCGACGGCGGCCACTCGCGTTTGCCGCCATCTTCTTGACCGTGGTATAGAGGGTCAAGGAAGTGTACCGTGATGCAAAGGTGCCGAGTCATACCTAATCATTCCCAGATGGCGCAACACTCGCAGAACGCTTATCCCTGCGACTGGCTTTACGTTGTTTCTTATCCTGTCCTAGCGCTTCGCTAGCGATCTCGGCGCCGAACTCGATCTGCCGTAAGTTCTTGCCTACAACAAACGCCTTAGCTGCGGCATCTGGATAAGCTTTCGCGTCATCTGGCGGGAGGGCGACTGGGTCTCTCTTACCGTCGTGATGCACCTTTTTCCAATCGGCGTTCTTACCCTGGTCTGGGACGAGTTGGCAGCCTTCGCGCAAAAAAGATTCCTGTGGCGCGGTAAACACGATGAGCGCTAGCCCCAAAATATAGCGGCGAAGCTCGAGCGCCGCCTCATCATCCTGTGTGCCCGCACCCAGCGTACGGACAGCGACAAGATTCAGTGTGGCATCACGGCGAATCTCGCCTGCGACCTGAATGCCGCCATGTGTCCATGGAGCCGGGGCATGACTCAGCCCAAGCTGAGACATTGCATCTTGTTGTTTCTTGTCTTGCGCCTGCTCAAGGAGACCTTCTTCCACGTACTCGACCGGGGGAATGTATTGGGCGGAACGATGGAGCGATTTAACCTGATAGGCACGAATCACCGATCGCACGACGCGCGGAATCTTCACCTGCGTCGCACGCGAATCCCAACTGCCGAAAACAATGGATGTCGGTGCGATCTTGGCGAGCGGCTCGGCGTTGCCATCCTTTATGGACTGAAAAGCACGCTCAAGCTGGTCGGTCAAGTTGGAGAATCGCACAATTGCGTCGGCGGCACGATGACCGCGGCATCCAACAAATTTATTTCCTTTCCACCGGCCTTAATGACGACTTGCGGAACAAGATGCTTGTATGTCTCGCGCTTGAATATCGGCTCCATGCGATTCGCTTGCGAACCCACACTATCGATCTGACACACGCTCGTGCCGTCCTCAAACCGATCGATATTGTATCCAGTCCAGTCATCCTCTCGCATGCGTTCCGGTTTGGCATACGTCGGTGGGAAGACCACTGCGTCCTTTCCCTCGACCGGCTCCAGCCATTGACGCATTACCAGAGCGGCAACATCGCTGTCATCCTTCAGCCAGTCATCGAACTTTCTTAATACCTGCTCATCGGTCATAACTCGTCTCCTATAAGGGTGGCGGAGGAAAAGGCCTTGTAGCGCTTTTGATCATCCCTAAACAAAAGACGGAACTCGTAGACATCGGCATCGACGGCAGGAACCGAGTCGCAGACAACCGCAGCGGCAACGTAGACTGACAGTGCTTGTTTCCACAGGCAGTACCTAAAACGCCACTTGCTCGAGCCGGCTACTGGATGGAAGCGCTGTAGTCCAATCAAACTGAGCAACTCAACCGCAGGATGGGCCAGAGTCTCCACATTCTGTACATCAAGAGAAAAACCCGCATCGAGAGCGTGCGCGAAACGCCGGGCATCAAAGTAAAATGGTTCGACTGGTTTCTTCGAATCCAGTTTGTTCTTTTGATATTCCAGAGGCGTACGCAGAATGCACGCGTAATCAAAAAGACCGAAGATATCGGAAATGTCCCTTATTTGATCTTGTGCGGCTCGCGTAACTTTGTGAATTTCCTGTTGCCCCGCCCAGGTTTTGACGGAGTCAACATCGTCATCTGTTTGCCACCAATTCAGAACAAGCGAAAATGGCGATTCAAGAATTACTTTACCCTCTCGCGCCCTTGTCCCGAGTGCTTTTCGTCTCTCATCCTTATCCTTTGAAAGTTCCTTTTTTTCCCTCTTGAGCCTCCGCTTTTCTGCTTCAAGCTCATCACGCTCTTGTCGTTCTTTATCGCTGAGACCTGATATCCGATGCTTGCAAAGCTTGTCCACCAGGTCGTCCAACGACGCAGATTTGTTTCTCTCGGGAGCTCTGATAGTAAAACGTTTTTCCTCAAACCATCCCTCCGAGCCGGGCCATAGACGATGCGCCAGCTCCAGAAGGCCACAGCAAGCGAAAAACTGGCCGGGATTGGTCGCGTCCACGCGCAAGGAAAAGCTGGGCTCCGACGCCATCATCGCTCATCCTCCTCAGGCTCAGTCTCGACAGCCTGACGCGACGCGATGATATCGGCGCAACGCATGAGTGATTCCAGCCACGCCAGACTCCAGCGACCGAAGCGCTGCTGTAGCCGGCCAAAGCGACGCATGACCTCATGGGCCGCCCCCTGGTTTCGGTTCGTAGTGCTCTTTTCGTGGTCGTAAGCGCTGCGCTTTACATTGTGCTCAAAATGCGGGCGAGCCCAACCATGGTGAGCAGCGATCAGGTGCAGGATCAGGTCGCGCTCGGGATGTTTAGAAATCACACGATCTGCTTCAGCATCCAACAAAGAACCAAATTCGTGGCGGTAGCCGCCGAGCAGATGCCAGTTCATGCCAAGTGGGCCGGATTTGGCCAGCGGCTCCTGATAGTTTTCGTTGTATATCGAGCGTTGCCAGACCTTTCGATCCTTTCCTTTGTCGTGCCAGCTTGCGGCCAAGGTTAATGCCTGCTTTATGTTCTCTTCCAACCCAAGTGCTTCGGCAATTCGCTTGGCCTGCTCGCCAGCCTGACCGTTATGCTCTTGCAGAGTCGGCGGCTTCACGCTGACTGCCTCTTCGGGACTTTCGTCAGCCGCCTTGCGAGCCCTCTTCAGCAACAAGAG
>JACCYU010000132.1 GCA_013696315.1 Gammaproteobacteria bacterium
CCCCAGGTGTTTTGCATAGTCCTGACAACTTGGCGAGAATACCGGCTTTACTGAAGGCAAAGGGTGCGATGAGCAACGTACAGGTCGGCGTGGTGATGGGCAGCGACAGCGACTGGCCGGTGATGCGGCACGCCGCGGTGCGCCTCGAAGACTTTGGCGTAGGCTGCGAGACCCGAGTTGTGTCGGCGCATCGAACGCCGGATCTAATGTACGAATACGCCGGCGCTGCCTGCGCGCGCGGTCTGAAATGCATCATCGCCGGCGCCGGCGGCGCGGCGCATCTGCCGGGCATGCTGGCCGCGATTACCACCGTCCCCGTGCTGGGCGTGCCGATTCCATCAATGCATCTTCAGGGTCAGGATTCCCTATTGTCTATCGTGCAGATGCCAAAAGGCGTGCCAGTCGCGACGTTCGCGATTGGCGAAGCGGGTGCGGTAAACGCGGGGCTGTTCGCGGTTGCGATGCTTGCTGTCAACGATACAAAGCTGGCCGCGAAACTGGCCGCATTCCGCAAGGAGCAGCACGCGGCGGTCACGCAGATGACCCTGCCGCGATCGTGATCCGCCCCGGCGCGACCCTGGGCATGATTGGCGGCGGCCAGCTGGGGCGCATGTTCACGGTCGCCGCGCGCACCATGGGCTATAACGTGATCGTACTGGACCCTGGTGCCGACAGCCCCGCCGGCCGCGTGGCCGACGAACATCTGCGAGCCGCGTATACGGACGAGTTGGCGCTGGAGCGGCTGACGCGCGAATGTGCGGCGGTCACGACCGAATTCGAGAACGTCCCTGCCGGGTCGTTGCGCCAACTCGAGGCGCACGTGCCGGTGCGGCCGTCGTCGCGCGCGCTCAAATTCACGCAGGATCGCATCGAAGAGAAAAATTTCATCCGCCAGAGCGGACTCGCGACGGCGGATTTCGAAGTTATTCAAACCACGGACGATCTGGGACGCGCGTTTGAGTCGCTGACTCCGCCACTGATACTGAAGCGCGCCGCTTTCGGTTACGACGGCAAGGGTCAGGCCGAGGTCGAAAATGTCGGCGCGCTGCGCGAGGCTTTTGACGGACTCGGCAATGTGCCGTGTGTGCTCGAACGGAAAGTGGATTTGCAACTGGAACTGTCCATCGTGCTGGCGCGTTCCAGCGCTGGCGAGACGCGGTGTTTTCCGGCGGCAGAGAACGTACACCGGGACGGAATCTTAAGCATGAGCATCGTGCCCGCGCGCTGCTCGGCAATGCTGGCGGCGCAGGCGCGGCGCGTGGCGGTTACCCTGGCCGACTTCCTGGATTACTGTGGCGTCATGGCGGTTGAGTTCTTCGTAACCCGCGAAGGCCAGTTGCTGGTTAACGAAATCGCACCGCGCCCGCACAACAGCGGGCACTACACCATCGATGCGTGCGTCACCTCGCAGTTCGAGCAGCAGGTGCGAATGCTGTGCGACCTGCCGCTCGGCGACGTGCGGCTGCTTTCGCCCGTGGTGATGGTAAATCTGCTGGGTGATCTGTGGAACGATGGCCAGCCGGACTGGAGCCGTGTATTCAGTCAGCCGGGTACCAAACTGCACCTCTACGGCAAGCGCGAGGCGCGCCCCAAACGCAAGATGGGCCATCTCTGCTGTCTGCACGAAGACGTGGACGTTGCCCTGAAAATGGCACGTGGTGTGCTCGCAAAACTGGGTGGGGTGTCGTAGCGTCCGATCCCAGGTTCCCGGTTTCTTCGGTGCTCGGCCGCCACCGCCATCAAAGCCAACGCTCACGTAATTTCGGCGCCGATCATGTCGGTGTCGCCGCTCACCGTAGCTCACGAGGTTCAATCCGATGCAAAAATTCAGGGGCTTCCGCATTCACTCCGAAAACGATGAAACACGTGCTGGTGTCGTGACGCTCAATCTCGATGAATTATCGGCCGGTGAGGTCGTTATTGAGGCGCGTTTTTCCAGCGTCAATTACAAAGACGCCCTGGCAGGCACCGGTAAGGGCAAAATACTGCGCCGTTCGCCGCTGGTGGGCGGCATCGACGCGTCCGGCGTCGTGGCAGAGAGTGAAGACGACCGCTTCAAGCCCGGAGACGAAGTACTGGTCACGGGCTGCGGTCTGAGCGAGATACACGACGGCGGCTACGCGGAGTACGTGCGGGTGCCCGCCGACTGGGTGATGCGCTTGCCCGAAAGCCTGGATCTGTTTCAGGCGATGGCGCTAGGAACCGCCGGTTTTACCGCGGCGCTGGCGGTCAAGCGGCTTCAGGAGAATCATCAGACTCCCGAACTCGGCCCCATTCTGGTCACGGGCGCGACCGGGGGGGGGTCGGCAGTTTCGCCATCGACATGTTAAGCGGACTTGGCTTTGACGTGGTCGCGATGAGCGGCAAACCGGATGCGGTGGACTATCTGAAATCGCTGGGCGCCGGCCGTGTAGTAGTGGATCGTCATGAGCATAATCAGGACGTGCAGCCGCTGGAGAAACCGCAATGGGGCGGGGTGGTCGACAACGTCGGCGGCGATATCCTCGCCTCACTGATTCCGGCGGTACAGCCCTGGGGCAACGTGGTCAGCATCGGGCTGGCGGCTGGCGTCAAGCTGAAAATGACGGTGATGCCGTTTATCTTGCGCGGCGTGAGCCTGCTGGGGGTGTCATCCTCGAATTGCCCGCAAGCATGGCGGCAACCACTTTGGGAACGTCTGGGCAACGATCTGCGTCCGCGGAACTTCGACAGTATTGTCGCCGAGACCGTAACCATGGAACAGTTACCCGACGTATTCGAACGGATGCTGGCGGGCAAGACACGGGGAAGAGTGGTGGTAAACCTGAGCGGACACGCTGCTTGAGGCGTAACCAGACGCGCGTGCAGCGCATCGCGATGCAGCCAATAACGATACGCTGATCCACATCCTGAACACGATCTCACCCGCTGTCAGTCGGCGGCGCACGTGTTCTCCATGAGCACACAAACAGGCGATGGGTGCCGGCATCGTATCTGGCGTCAGCCGTGACACCCGGCAGCGCTGACTCGATGTCCGATATGACCAGCGTAATTCCAGTGTTTGCGCTTCAAAATAAGGGTCTTCATGGATGGTCTTTTGCGGCGTCTGGCGCAGAATAAATCGTCCACGAGCCTTGCGCTGTTCAGGCTCGGGATGCCTATCATTTCGGGATCGATGCAATGTTCAGTGCAAATTTCAAATCCGTTGCCAGGGTCATGCTGGCAGCATTGTTTTTCGGTACCGGTCCGGGAGGATTGTTGAGCAGCGCCCACGGCGCGCGGCATATCAATCTGCCGCCTTCGGCGCCGCAGTTCACGCAAGTCAGCGCGTCGGCGTGGATCAATTCTAAACCGCTCACGCTCCAGGACCTGCGTGGCAAGGTGGTGCTGCTGGATTTCTGGACGTTCGGCTGCTGGAACTGTTATCGCTCTTTTCCCTGGCTCAAGTCACTGGAGGCGCGCTTCGAAGGGCAGGCGCTGCAGGTTATCGGCGTGCATACGCCCGAGTTCGAGCACGAGAAAGTCAAGGCTAATGTGGTTTCGAAGGTAAAGGAGTTTGGTCTGCGTCATCCGGTGATGATAGACAATGACTTCGCTTACTGGAACGCGATGGGCAACCGCTACTGGCCGGCTTATTACCTGCTCGACAAGCAGGGGCGCATTCGCGCCTCGTTTTTCGGTGAGACACACGCGGGCGATGAACGCGCCGCGGCGGTGGAAACAGCGATCGAGAGACTGCTTGTCGAGTAACGGCTCAAGCCGAGCGCTGGCGATGAGCAGCCGCATTTGTGGCGAGCGCATCAGGCACGTCTATGCCCGCCAGCGCTTGCAGTAGGCTTACTGTCATTCTCGCCGTGGCGCCCCAAAGCAGCTCGCCGCCGTACGGACGATAGCGCACCACCGGCACCGTTCCGGACGGCAGCGGATGCTCATACACCTCGCGATTATCCGGGTCGGACAGCCACTGCATCGGAATCGTGAACGCGCGCGCAACTTCGGCGGGCGCCAAACGCAGCGGGTAAGGCCACGGCATAACCCCGACAAAAGGTGTGATGCGGTAGTTGGTTGTGCTGATCAAGTCGCTTAAGCGCCCGAGGACATCGACGTCGCGCGGCGCGATGCGCATTTCCTCTTGCGCCTCGCGTAGCGCCGTTGCCTCCGGGTTGGCGTCTTCCCGTTCCCTTCGCCCTCCAGGGAACGCGACCTGCCCGCTATGATAATCGTTGCAGTTTTCCGCGCGCCGGATAAAAAGCAGATGCCACCCAGCGTGCGTCTCAATCATGGGAATGAGCACCGCGGCCGAGCGCAGCGCCACGGCGCAGCCATCCGCCGGGCCTGAATTCTCAACGAAAGGCGCCGGGCCCTGGGCCAGCCGGCAGCGCATTTGTTTCAATAACGGATTCATCGTACACAACGTATTCCCGCAATTCCGGTGGCGACTATTCCTCGTGCGCGTAGCTCTTGATGATATAGCCGCCGGATTTCTCGTCGTGCTCGAAGTCCAGCAGGTTGCGCGCCTTGGCTTCTTCCAGCAGCTTGCTGAAGGTGCGAAAGCCATAGTACGACTCGCTGAAGCCTGGTTTGCGCCGCTTGAGCGTCTGCTTGACCATCGACCCCCACACCTTGTCCTCTTCCTCGCGCTCGCCGAACAGCGCCTCCACGGTTTCCATCACCAGGTCCAGCGCCTGCTGCTTCTTGCGCTCTTCGTTTTGTTTCTGATCGTCGCCGCCGGCAGCCGCGGTTTCGGCGGCAGTGTTGCCGGTCGCGGCGCTCTTGTCGCTGCTCTTCTTGCGCGTACGTTTGCGGGCTTCTTTCTTGCGCACGAGGTCGTCATAGAAGATGAACTCGTCACAGTTCGCGATCAACAAGTCGGAGGTCGAATTCTTGACGCCCACGCCGATCACAACTTTGTTATTCTCGCGCAGTTTGCTGACCAGCGGCGAGAAATCCGAGTCGCCGCTGATCACCACGAACGTGTCCACATGCGCCTTGGTGTAGCAGAGATCCAACGCGTCTACGACCATCCGGATGTCAGCCGAGTTCTTGCCCGACTGTCGCACGTGCGGAATTTCGATCAGCTCGAACGACGCCTCGTGCATGGCCTCCTTGAAACCCTTGTACCGATCCCAGTCGCAGTACGCCTTTTTGACAACGATGTTGCCCTTGAGCAGCAACCGCTCCAGCACCTTGCTGATGTCGAACTGGGCATAATTCGAGTCGCGTACACCCAGCGCGATATTCTCGAAATCGCAAAACAGCGCCAGACTGCGCGTGTCTGAAGAGTCAGCCATTAATTCGTCGCTTACGCGGGCGCATGCTCGGCCTTGCCGCCGAAGAACATGATGAACTCCGTGGCGCGCACCTTGCCCATTGGTTCGGGGGCCCGGTATCTTTTGCCGACTTGCCGGTGAGCCGCCTCCATGGCTCGCAGCAACGGCTCGTAAATCCGGGTTTCGAATTCGGCATGGTGGGTAAGGCGGTGCACCATGCAGGTGTACTGAGCGTAAAGCCTGAGGCTGTCCGCGGCGCTGGTTCTTGGCAGCCTTGAGTAGCGGTGAATGATCGCGTCCCAGATCGGGAATACCTCGGGATTAACAAAGTGCAGGAGCTTTGTGGTGCCAATTACCGAGCCCAGGAAATAACGCAGCGGTTCGGTGGCGGCGGCCAGATTTTCGATCTGTGTTTCCGGGATGTCGTCCACGGCCTGGTTATCCAGTTCGAGCGCCGCGGGTTGCATGGCGTGCAGTTCGTTCAACGCCGCCGTCGCCGCCTTGACGGTAGCAAGCGCGGGGTCGAGTTGCTTGATGCTCGCCATCCAGCTGTAGGCGAACGCAAAGCCGATGTAGAGATCCTGCTCGGTGAGCGGCTGGCCGCGCTTTTCCCTGAAATACTGCAAATACCGGTCGTAAGTGTAGCGATACGTGCCGGCCGTGGTTCTCGACGCGGTCAGCGTCTCGTCCAGCCTTTCCAGTCCACCTTCGCGCAACTGTTCAACAAGGCGTTCGCCGGTCTCGGCCAGACGTTCAAATTCGATCATCTTGAGGATTCCCCCGTAAGGCGTGTCGGCGCTGTCGTAGCGCGGCTTATTTGTCGTTATCGTTCAAGAACTGCCACGCCCTCATTCTAGCGCGCGCCCCAAAGCTTGCCTATCGTTTGTACCGTTTCCGCGTGTTCTGGAGGCGGGGAAATCTAGACTAAGGGAATTCGAGAACAGCAAGAGCAGGTTGCGGATGACGATATACGCGCTACTCCTCGACTGCATGCCTTACTGCAATGATTTGTAGACTCGGAGTTTTAAACCACGGATATCAAAACAGGATACCGATACCGAACCCGAAATTGACGCCGGAATCGCGCCGCGCCGCGTCGCTTTCCTCAGGCCAGAGATAAATCCGGTCGGCTTGGACCACGGGATAGGTGTAATCCGCCTCGCCAATCGCACCCTTTTGCGTTTCGTTCAGGGCGCCTTTTATCGTCACCAGGCGTCCCTGGCCGTAGTCCACCGTCTCCAGATAACCCTTTTCCATGGTCAGAAAGCGGCCGGTGGGTTGCGCCGACGTATCGGGACGCTGGCTGCCGTCAAGAGGATAGCCCAGCACCTCCAGCCGCGTGGAATTTTCAAGATTGGTGCTGTTGACGATCGTGCCGCCCCACAGCACCTGATCACCGCGCAATACATCCATCTCGACGCTCGCCTGGCTTGGAGTGACGGTCTGGTTCGCGCCGTCGGTGGAGATCCCGGGACCGCTGGCGCAGGCCGCGAGCAGCAACGCGCAGGCAAGGCTGGAAAAACGGTGGGTCTTGGCCATGGGTGACTGTCCTGTTTACCAGTAATAATAAGGCCGCCGCCAGTAGTAAGGGCTGTAGAAAAAGGGATCGTAGAAAAAAGGATCGTAGTACTAGGGCGAATGCAGATAAGGGTCACGCGCATACTGGTACTCGGGTAGCGGGTCCCATAGA
>JACCYU010000133.1 GCA_013696315.1 Gammaproteobacteria bacterium
GCGGCAACGCGAGCGCATCGTGCGGGCGGCGTGCGGCGACATGCTTCCCGAACACGCGGCGCGCCGCATCGCCGAGGCCGAAGCGCTCGCGCCGGCGGTCATCGACCGGGCCGCGAAAGTAACACGTGCGATACGCGGCGAGCTTCGCGCAAACCAGGTCGCCGGTGCGATCGAACACCTGGTGAACAGCGATAACCAGATTCGATGCTCTTGCGACCCAACTCGGTAAGAAGGGGCGTGTAACATCTCGCTTCTTTGACAATCGCCGACGGGCGTTTCTGAGTCAACTGCCAAGACTTTTGGAGCGCTCGGGGTTCACCGTGCGTAATTACGTTTGCATGGGCTCCGGCTTCTACGAATCCGCAGCGGCGACTCACGCCGATGCGGTACCAAAAGTCATCGATCAAATCGTCAGCTGTTTGCAAGGCGATAGTGGCGGCCCGAAGTATTTAACCAAATGGCCCTGTGTCGACATCTTTGTGAATCCGTTTGCTTGCCAAGCAGTGTCGCAGTCACTCGTCGCTATTAATGAGCGTAAGTGGTGGTGCGTTCGACCAGCCGCCGATCCTGTCCGCGAAAGTCAAAACCGCAGCCTTCATGCCAAGTTCATCTATAGCGCGTTTTGCCGCGAAGATATAGACACCTATTCCAGCGGTTGGCTATATCTTGGATCTGGAAATCTGACTAGCGCGGGTTTCGCCCAGCGTGCTGCAGTCAATGCTGGCAATCTCGAAGCCGGCGTACTGCTTGCAGTTGAAAAGATGGATAGTAAAACGCTACAGCAGCGCTTGCCGGTGCAATGGGACACGGAAGTGGAGCAAGGCAAGCCCGAAGCGGGCGCCAACATGGAGGAGAGAGAAACGAGTTTCGTGGCTGCTCCCGTAGCATATTTTCTTTACAGCGAAGACACGAACTGCTGGCTCACTCCATACCCGCCGGAATCGAGTGATTTTGAGGTTAGGGACAGCAACGGCAGTTGGATGTCTGTTAATGCGCAAGGACGCATCAATTGGTCAAGCACGGCGCCGCTAAGCGTCAATGTTCGTTGGAAAGAAGGCCACCTGCAGCATGAGGCCGACGTGCCAGTAATGGATCAGCACGGTCGCCTTTGCGCACGGCCACTGCGACCTCTCGTTAATGTGGAGGAAGTCTGGTGGCAACTGGAAGACTTCCCGTCCACTTCGGAAGACGGCACGCCGGATGAGGAAGCACTTGACGGACGCGGGCTGACACCGAACGGTGGAGAGAAGAAAGCGCCAAGTCTCGCCGCAAGCTACCCCATTCGCGCAATGATGCAATTGCTGGAAAACATCGCGGCTAAACAGACCCAACTGCATCAAGCTGACTGGTCAACCTGGTGTAACCGGCTTGAACAGACGCTAGTGCAAGCAAAGGACACTGAAGCCGTACTTTTCTGCCGCGCGCTCGATCTCAATGTTCTCGGGCCACTTTGGCATCCGCCGTTCAGGCCGGCGTACGCTGAGAACGAGGACACCTTAGAATGCCAGCGGTACAAAGCGGCGCTTGGCCGGATACAGGCCGCGTGGGGAATGAGCGACCTCGCAAAACTGGGAGATTACGTATGAAGACTGAATTCAAAGGATGGGGCGCCGTCGCTGTGGCGTTACGGAAGCGTTGCGCTGAAGAAGCTATGGCTGACGAGCCGTGGCTGAACGACGGCCAACGTGCAAACCTGTGCGCCATCGCCGAACGAATGCCGAACAACGGTTTGATCATTGCGGATGAAGTTGGAATGGGGAAAACGCGCGTTGCTGTTACCGTAGCGCGATACGTGAAAGAGTGCGGCGGTCGGGTTGCAGTCCTAGTACCGCCAGGTCTTGGCTATCAGTGGCAGACGGAGCTGAAGGAGGGCGGCTTAACGGTGCCACCGGTGCTGCGTAGCCTTTGGGGCTTTTTTGAGGCTTGGAAATCGGCGGAAGACTCCTTAAAGCCGTGGTTCGAAGAACCGGTGCTACTGATTTCTCACGTCTTCACCAATTGGCGGCTCGGCGAAGAGTCGGCTGCTTGGCGCTGGGCTTTGCTGCCTGAACTAATAGCCCAGTGGCGCATAAAGACTGACGGACGTTCTCCTCGCGACTACAAGAATCACCTGAAGTTGAATGACGTATGGGTTAAGGCCGCCGCCGATAGCATTACTGCGCAGATAATGGACTCAAGAAGTTCCCTCGAACACGACTTAATGGAAGCCATGTCACACGAGGTTGTGTGGGGGAGACATCTCTTCGCCGGGGATATTTACGCGCGTGGTGAAGACCACAGAATTTGGCTTGAGCGTGCGGTCGGGCTCAGTCTAGGCGCGGTCGATCTGATCATCGTGGATGAGGCCCATAAGAGCCGCGGTGAAGGAAGCGGACTCTCGCGTTTGCTGGAACGGGTAATTCTTCATGGCAGGCAGGCGCGGCGAATGGGCTTGACGGCCACACCGATTGAGATCGATGTCGAGCAGTGGACATCGAGTCTTGAGCGTATTGGCGTGGCACACGCGCAAAAAGTAAAAGTTGATGCGATCTTACCTTACATGAAGGCCATCGACATGCTCAGACAGAGCTGGCGCAGCAGTCCAGGAGCTCGCAGGCAGTTTTACGAGGCGGCACGAGCTTTCGAGCAAGCTTTGTCGCCATATATTTTGCGTCGTGGCAAGGGCGAGGACGAGGCCGTCGCTCGCTTCCTGAGCCTCGGGGAGCGGGAGGGTATCCATGACTATCGGCATGTCTCGAGAGTCAATGTACATCCAATGAAACTCGATGCCCATTGGCGGCAAGCATTGTTCGCCGCCGAGGCGCTGTCGGTGACAACCCGCCACAGTGACGATTCGGTGGCACAGCGCCTGCGTCTGACGCTCGGCAACGGGCATGGCATTGCCGCCTGGTTAGACACACCGCTGCGTAATGGAAAGAATGATCCTGGAACAGAAAGCTTGGATTCAGCCAGCGAGCATCAAGCGCTGACTCCCCGTGATCAAAAGCGCCTGCAAAGAGCTGCGTGGTGGACAGAGTGTCTCAATACAAGCCTGAGGGCGAGCAGCCATGGCCTGTATTCGCATCCCGCAATCTTCAGAGCCGTTCAGGAAATCGAGAAATGGGTAGGGAAGGACGAAAAGGTGCTCGTATTCGGACGGTTTACTAAACCAATGCAGGCTTTGGTAAATCTGCTGAACGCACGCGCCATGCTGCGTCATCTCGAAGAGGGCAGGCCCTGGCCGCAAAGCAAGGCTCACGGAGATGTTGATGCCAGCGATACGGACGTTAACAGCGAATGGCCGGCCATCAGGGCGGCACACGATCAGATGAATTGCGGCATCGCGCTTGAGCAAATTGATGCACGACTGGAAGATCAATACCGGAAGCTGGAGAACGCCCGCGAACGACTTCGAACCAACTTGATCCGGCTTCTTGCGGAAGGTCAAGAGTGCAAGAACGAGAAATCCTCTAGAACGCCCGCGCGCGCGCTCTTTACTAGGTTCAAAGAGATCAATAAACGCAATTACAAACACGAGTCGCTCAATTTGGTTGCGCGGGCGTTGGCCGATTATGTTGGAACAACTTCGCCTGAAGCTGCCCAGCCTGCGGAATGGTGGAATTCGTTTGAAGACATGGTACGAGCGGTTTGTGATCATGACGATTTTGACGAAGACGGTAGCGTGAGCGATGAACAGGCGCAGGATCTCTGGTCTGACATTAGCGAGCGACTCAACGACGACTACGGCAGTACGCAGGGGCGGTTTGCTCGCCTTATGTACGGGAACACTGCAATGCCAACCCGGCGGCTCATTCAGGCGGCGTTCAATCGTCTTCAAAGCCTCCCGCAAGTGCTCGTTGCGCAATCCACCGTTGGGCGTGAAGGTCTTAATCTACATCGTGCTTGCCGGATCGTCGTATTGCTGCACCATGAGTGGAATCCGGGCGTTGTTGAGCAACAGATCGGCCGTGTTGATAGGGTCGGCAGCCGATGGGCGAAGCTGTGCGATGAGGCCGAAGCAAGCGATAAAGCCATTGAACACTGGCCGCGTATAGAGATAAGGTCCGTTGTGTTTTTGGGAACTTATGATGCTCACAATTTGCGCGTTCTTAAAGTCCGCTGGGATAATCTGCGTGCGCAATTACACGGAGACGTTTTATCGGAAAATTTTCAAAACACGGACAAGGAAGGGCGTGCCATGTACGATGAGATCGTGAAGGCTGCGCCGAAATTTTCGCCGCTGTGTTATGGACTGCGTTAAATCCCGCCTCTACGGTGACGACTAGTTGGAAATATAGACACTTGCCGGACTCAGAACATCGAACAAATCAGGGTGACCGCTATGGTCAAGGCAATCGCAGAAATCGAGGGTGAAATCCGCGCGCTCAGCGTAGCGGACAAGAAGCAACTGTTATGTGCGCTGATTGCGGAACTGGATGCACCAGCCGATCCGGACGTAGAGCGCGCCTAGCTGGAAGAGGCTCAGAGGCGGCACCGGGAACTTGTCGAGAAAACAGTCAGGCCAATCACCGGCGAGCATGTGTTCGAGAATCTGCGCGCGCGGCTTGGCGAATGAGGTATGAATTTCATCCCGACGCGCAAGCAGAGTTTATCGAGGCTGCAGCTTATTACGAGATTAGATTCCAGGTCTTGGGGAGCGATTTGGTGATGAAGTGCGGCGTGGCATCGAATTGCTGATGAATCAGCCTGAAATGGCTCCTCGCATTGGCCCGCAGTTGCACAGGCTCGTGTTGACCCGATTCCCTTACTCGCTAAATCTACGCAACAACATCCAACGCGATACAGATTGTTGCGGTCGCTCATGCGCATCGTCGGCCTGGCTACTGGCAGCTCAGGGCAGGCGCGTACTGATTTGCTGTAACCTGCGACAAACCGAACTCTTTGCAATGAAGTGGTCCCCAAAAACTGGTCAGGGATTTAAGCTCTGAGTCGCATGATTGAGAGGAAGCGAGATGAGCCAGAAATGTAAGCAATACAGTGCCGATTTCAAGGCCAAAGTGGCGCTGGCGGCGCTGAAGGAAACGGCGACGACCGCAGAACTGGCGGCGCGTTATGGGCTACACCCGACGCAGATCAATCAGTGGAAGCGGCAGGCGCTTAAGAACATGCGCTCGGTGTTCGACCGCGACAATGGTGGCAAGGGCCAGACCGCGCAGAGCGTTGACGACCTACACCGGGTGATTGGTCAGCTCACGGTGGAACGCGATTTGTTGTCCAGAAAGCTCGATCATTGAGCCGCGCAGCGCGACGCCAGATGATTGAGCCGCATGCCCACCTGAGCCGGCTTCGGCAATGCCAGTTGTTCGCGGTCAGCCGCGCGTCGATCTACTACCGACCCCGGCCGATCCCTGCGCATGACCTTGAACTGATGCGGCGCATGGATGCGCAATACCTGCGGACGCCGTTCTACGGC
Organism: Gammaproteobacteria bacterium; assembly: GCA_013696315.1. Lineage (NCBI taxonomy): Bacteria > Pseudomonadati > Pseudomonadota > Gammaproteobacteria > Gammaproteobacteria bacterium. The sequence goes on from JACCYU010000133.1 coordinate 5,414, forward strand.
AGCCGCAGCATGACCACGTACCTGCCACACCGTCAACCGCAAACGGGTGCGGCGGTTGATGCGCGTGATGGGATTACGCTCGATCGCACCGACGCCCAGTACCAGCCACCCGCAGCCGGCGCACCCGGTCTATCCCTATCTGCTGCGGGCTATCGCAATCACCCGGCCCGATCAGGTCTGGGCGAGCGATATTACTTATGTGCCGATGGCAAAAGGTTACCTGTATCTGATGGCCATTGTGGACTGGTGTAGCCGCAAGGTACTGGCCTGGCGAGTCTCCAACAGCCTCGACAGTCACTTCTGCGTCAAGGCGCTGGAGGAGGCGATTGCCCGTTATGGTAGCCCTGAGATCTTCAACACCGACCAGGGGGCGCAATTCACCAGCGAGGCCTTTACTGGCTGTCTTAAGCAGCACGATATCCGCATCAGCATGGACGGCCGCGGCTGCTATCAGGACAACATCTTCGTCGAGCGGTTGTGGCGCAGCGGCAAGTATGAGTGTATCTACATCCAGGCATTCGAGAACGGCAAGGCGTTGCAACAGGGACTGACGCAATACTTCGACTGGTACAATCAGGAACGTTCTCACCAGGGTCTGGATGATCAGACGCCGGATGAGGTCTACCTGGGCTTACCCCATTGGAGACAGGCCGCCTGAGCCTGATTTACATGAACGGTCAGAGCTTATTCAATCCCTCAGGCTGTCCAAACCATGGGGTCCACTTCAGCAATACCGTACACACATTCGTACTTCACGAAGAGCTGAACGGTTCTCTCCCGCCGATAGGGCGAAAGGTATAATTTCGAGTACGGTTCGGTGATCGGCCTGCCGTGAAGCATACAAGCGAGATCGCAGACGCTTCGCACG
>JACCYU010000134.1 GCA_013696315.1 Gammaproteobacteria bacterium
AACTGCTCGCGGCGCGTGCGCTTCTTCTTCGCATCGTAGGCCAAGCCCGCAAAGGTCGTCTGCTTCATCACGCTCTATCCTCCAGATGCCTTGGCCCGATCATAGCAAAGACTTGTTCAGAGATTCCTTAGTTGATTGATTTCATTTTTATCTTTATGGCCGTCAAAATCGACGAGACTTGTGACGCTTCGCCGCCGCGCTAAACTGGCAGGCACAAAATTGTCCATCCGTGGCCAGTCCATGCATCCAGGCAAACGTTCACAGGGCACTTATCCAATCCCGGCTCACACGGGTTTCGTGGGAAACCTCGCATAAAGCAGAGACTCTTAGAATGCCACCTGCGCGCGCAGTTGAAAGATGCTCGGTTCGTCGCTGACGCCCTGGCGCTGGTGGTCGATGACCTCAATGTAGTTGGCGGAGAAGCGCAGGTAGTAATTCGGATACCAGTTGAGTGCGACGCCGACATTGTCTTGCTTGCCGCCGTCGATGCCGCCGTCGGTCAGGTCGATGGTGCTGTAGCGCAGCGCCACCTGCCAGGCGCCGCCCGGGCCTTCCGGCGTCACGCGCTTCCAGCGGCCTTCTTCCGGACTGTAAGGCCGCGACTCGCCGGTGAGGAAGTAACCGCCTTCCACGTACCAGCCATCGAAGTCGGCGTCCGCGACGTCACTGCTGACGTCGGCCAGCATACATTCCGCCTGCGCGTGGAACGGGCCTGACACGCCGGCCGCTTCCAGCCCATAGGTCTTCACGTCTTCCACGCCCGGAATGACGTCGGTATCGACCAGTCGCACGTCGGTAACGTTAGATTCCGGGCGCGCGCGAAAGCGCGTGTCCTCGCCCTGACTGGGATCGCGCCAGTTGATCGCCGCGCCCAGGTGCACGACTTGCGTTTCCGTGAGTACCGGCGCGTAAGTCACGCGCGCCGCCGCGCCGAAGCCGCTGTCGGCCTCGTTGCCGTCGTCGTCTTCACCAGCGTCGCCCGCGGCGGTCTCGCCGAACACGCCCGCGTTCGCGCTGAAATTATCGCCGCCGTAGCCCGCGCCCGCGCCAATGCGCCGGCTGGGGAAGACGAAGCTGTCGTGTGTCAGCGCGCGCTCCATAAAGGTGATGTCGTTGGCGCTGGTCATGTTGTCCAGCGAAAACGGCTGCTTGAAATGCCCGGCGGTGATCGTTACCGGATCGAAGCCGAGGTATTGAATGTAGACATCCGCCAGTGCCACGCCTTCGTCAGCGAAGTCCAGTTCGGTCTTGAATCCCCAGTCCTGATAAAAAGTGCCCTGCGCGCCGATACGCGCGCGGCGGAACTCCGTACCGCTGCCCAACGCCGCGACGTCCTGGTCGTAGAACGCCGCGTCCGCCTGGATGCGTCCCAGGATGCCGAAGGTGAAATTCCCGTCGGCCGTTTCGAAGTTAAGCCCGCCCTCGTTCTCGAAAATCGCGCCCTCCTGCGCCTGCGCGCAAGGCACGGCGGCGAGCGCCAGACCGATCGCAAGGGCGCCTGTGAAAGTGGCATGACGCATACGGATATCTCCGTTATTGTTGTCCTGAACCGTGAGTTAGCGGCCCAACAAGGAATCGCGCGGCATCACGCGCCCGGCTCGTTGGCATTGGGATAGAACAACTGCTTGCCCTTGAGCTTGTAGGACGCGATCGCCTTCTGGCCCTTCGGGGAAATCAGCCAGTCGATGAACGCCTGCCCTGCTTTCGCCTTGACGTGCGGATGTTTTTCGGGATTGACCAGAATCACGCTGTATTGGTTATACAACTCCGGGTCGCCCGCCACGAGCACCTTGAGATTCTGCCGGTTATTGAAGCTGATCCAGGTGCCGCGGTCGGCCAGGGTGTAAGCATCCATGCCCGCCGCCGTGTTCAAGGTCGGGCCCATGCCCTGACCTAAAGATCGATACCAGGTGCCGCTCGCCGCCTCGACATCCACGTCGGCCGCCTCCCATATCTCCAGCTCTTTCTGATGGGTGCCGCTGTCATCGCCGCGCGAGGCGAACGCTGCTTCCGCGTCCGCAATTTTATCGAAGGCGTCGGTGGCGCTCTTTCCGCCCTCAATCTTCGCCGGATCCGACTTCGGACCCACGATAATGAAATCGTTGTACATCACCGGGAAGCGCTTCACGCCATGCCCGGCGGCGACAAATGCCTCTTCATCCGGCTTGTAGTGGACAAACAGCACATCGGCATCCCCCCGCTCAGCAATGCCGATCGCCTCGCCGGTGCCCACCGCGACCACGCGCACGTCCACGCCGGTCTTCTTCTCAAACTTCGGCAGCAGGTCGTCGAACAGGCCGGAGTCCTGCGTGGACGTGGTCGACGCCACAACAATGAATGGTTGTGTGGCGCTCGCGGCAGTGCAGACGGACACTGCCAACGCCAGGCCCAGCATTCGCGTGGAAGTAAATGACTTGAACGACATGTGGCGGCTCCTGTGCGATGTGTTTTTATACGCTTGCATTATGTTTGTTTTTCTGTTTACGTCAATGACGTATTGCGTGCAATAAAACATGTATTGCATGCATAAGAAAATTAATGCGGCGACGCAGCACGCCAATGGGTAGACTAAGCGCTCGTCCAACTAAACCTTAACGGGGAATCACGCCATGCAAATTAGCGCGCGCAATAACCTCAAAGGCAGGGTCACGCAGGTTTCACACGGGGCGGTCAACAGCGAAATCACAGTGGAGCTGCCCGGTGGTGCGGAACTGGTTTCCATCATCACCAAAGCTTCTGCAGAACGGCTCGGTCTCGCCGTGGGCAAGCAAGTTTACGTAATCGTCAAGGCCAGCGACGTGATGATCGCGACCGACTGAACCGCGATGCACGCGCCTGCCGCACGCCCTTCAGCCGGCATCGGGTGGCGCGCCGTCGAAGAACACCGACCATTGTGCATGCCAGCACGCAATGCTCGCTGCATGCCGCCACGAAGCTCAGATCGACACGCGCCGCCGCGGCCTGAATGCCGAGAGCGACATCGGCGGCTTCGCCTGCCACATGAGTGACTCCTTCGCGTCGTAACGCCCTAGCCTTTGCAGTTCCACCCCCGCCAGTCTCAGCCCCTCGAACGCCAGCCACGTACCCGATCCCGTCATGCGGCTGATGAAATGCAGCCACGACCCACCTAACATTCAACCTCGAACGCAGCCGCCGCGGTGGTGCGTGCACTTGAGCAGTTTGCTTGCAATTGCCAGAAGGAAGCGAGGATCACGCGTAGTCGAAAATGCTGGTCCTGAGGTGCTGGCCGACTGCCGCTGGATCGCAAGCGCGTAACGACAACGCCGATCCGCTGCACGACTGACGGACAACATCGGAATTGGGCCTTTTTTGGCACGGAATCGAAGCGGATTGCCCAAAATAGGTGTAAATCGGAGTAAGGTGAACGAATCCGGCCACGGTATTGACAATCGCAGCATCACGAGGCTAAAAACTCAATACCGCCGTCGCGCCTCGCGGCCCCGGCATTGGCACGCCGTCGTGGTTCCGACCCTGGCAGGATCGCGGACAAAAAACGCAGCATAAAACGCAAGCGTGAAATCACGCAGGAGTTTTCATCCATGAGCGCAGTAGTAAAAGAGAATTTCGAACTTAGTTCACCCGTCACACAGTTTATCGGGCGACCCCGCGAGCTGTTCATCGACGGCAAATGGGTGCCGGCCCAATCCGGCAAGACCTTTCCGGTTGAAAATCCAGCTACCGGTGAAGAGATCGCGCAGGTCGCCGAGGGCGATAAGGCCGATATCGACGTGGCGGTCAAAGCCGCCAGACGCGCTTACGAAAGCGGTGCCTGGCCCAGCATGACACCGTCTGCGCGCGGACGATTGATCCACAGAATCGGCGATTTAATCCTGGAACACCTGGACGAATTCGCCGAGCTGGAGTCGCTGGACAACGGCAAGCCTGTGTCGGTAGCACGGGCAGCGGACGTGCCGCTTGCCGCCGACATGTTTCATTACATGTCTGGGTGGTGCACAAAGCGGCACGGCGATCTGCTTCCCCTTTCGGTGCTGTATACGCCGGGCGTGCAATACCACTCCTATACTCGACCGGAGCCGGTCGGCGTGGTCGGTCAGATCGTACCGTGGAACTTTCCCCTGCTGATGGCCGTATGGAAACTGGCCCCGGCGCTAGCCTGCGGCTGCACTGTTGTGATCAAGGTCGCCGAGGAAACGCCGCTCAGCGCGTTGCGTTTAGGCGAGATCATGCAGGAGGCAGGACTGCCAAACGGCGTGGTCAACATCATAACCGGCTTCGGCGAAACCGCCGGCGCAGCGCTGGCGGCGCACACCGGCATCGACAAGATCGCCTTTACCGGTTCCACGGAGGTCGGGCGCATGATCGTCAAGGCCGCGGCCAACGATCTTAAAAAGGTATCCCTGGAACTAGGCGGCAAATCGCCCAACATCGTGTTGAGCGATGCTGATATGGACGTCGCAATTCCGGGCGCCTTGAACGCCATCTTCTTCAACCAGGGCGAGTGCTGCGCGGCGGGCTCACGTCTGTTCGTCGATCAGAAGGTCTTCGATCAGGTTGTCGAGGGCGTGGCCGAGCAGGCCAAGCAGATCAAGATGGGTCCGGGTCTGGACCCGACTACGCAGTTGGGGCCGATGGTCTCGGATGCGCAGTTTACGCGGGTCTCCGGCTTAGTCGACTCAGGTGCCGCGGAAGGCGCGCGCGCCTTGAGCGGCGGCAAGAAGCGCGAGGGCAAAGGCTACTTTATCGAGCCTACGATTTTTGTCGATACCAAGCCCGGCA
>JACCYU010000135.1 GCA_013696315.1 Gammaproteobacteria bacterium
GCACACCAGCGCCATTTGAAAAAGATCGACCCACCGGCATTCGCCGGCGGGGCGGGAAAGTGCGCGATCAACGTATTACCTTGTCACATGGCAGCGGCGGCAAGGCGATGCGCGATCTCATCGACGACGTGTTCGTCGGGAGCTTCGATAATCCGTCGCTGGCTATGCTTGAGGATCAGGCGCGGTTTTCGTTGGCCGAATTGCTGGCGCACGGCGATCGCCTCGCTTTTACGACCGATTCATATGTGGTCGATCCGCTGTTCTTCCCCGGCGGCGACATCGGTACATTGGCGGTCAACGGCACGGTCAACGATCTCGCGGTCAGCGGCGCGAAGCCGTTGTTTCTGAGTTGCGCGATGATTCTCGAAGAAGGGCTGGACGTGGATGTTCTGCGCAAGGTCGTGCACTCAATGCGCGATGCCGCGCTGGCTGCCGGTGTGACCATCGTCACCGGTGACACCAAGGTCGTGCCGCGTGGCAAGGCGGACAAGTTGTTTATCAACACGGCGGGCATCGGCGTCATTCCGAAACAAGTCGAGATCGGCGCAAACAACGCGCAACCCGGCGACGTGATACTCGTCAACGGTCTGATCGGCGATCACGGCGCGGCGATCCTCAACGCGCGCGGCGATCTGGCGCTGGAGACTTCCATCGAAAGCGATTGCCAACCTTTGAACGGCCTGATCGATCATCTATTGGCCGCGTGCCCGCAAGTGCATTGTCTTCGAGACGCCACGCGCGGCGGTGTGGCGACCGTGCTCAACGAATTCGCGCAGGCCGCTTCGGTGAGCATGCGCATTGAAGAACAGGCGTTGCCTATCCGCGAAGAAGTCAAAGGCGTGTGCGAAATCTTAGGACTCGATCCTTTGTACATGGCTAACGAAGGCAAGCTGGTCGCGATAGTGCCTCGCGCGCATGCCCAGACGGCGCTTGAAGCCATGCGCACCCATCCGGCTGGCTTTGAGGCCGCCATCATCGGCGATGTCAACGCCGCGCCGGAAGGTGTGGTGACGATGGCGACCCTGTTCGGCGGCGAGCGCATCGTGGACATGCTGGTGGGCGAGCAACTGCCCAGAATCTGTTGAAACGCGTATGCACGTTGCGATCGGAAAACGCCTTGCGATCGCTGACCGCAGCAAGGTCAGGCATCTCACCTATGCGGGATTGCTTGACTTTCACCAGGGCGATTCGTGGTGGGGCTTAAGCGTCGGTTTTCGCGCACTGCAGGTGGCGGGCAAGGTGCTTTCCAGGGAAAAGCTCTGGGACCGCGAACATCTGCGTATAACCAGCGCCCATCCCGGTCCCGGTGTGCGCGACGCGATCGAGTACGTCACGCGTTGCGTCAGCCGCGGACGATTCCGGCTGGCCTGTTCGCGCGACGAGATTCGATGCAGCCGAAACATGCGCTTCGAGTGGCGGGTGAGCGACGAGCGCGAGACCGTGCGGGTGCGTCTGCGCAGGGGCTTTGTGCCCGATGCGTTTTTTGACCTACTCGACCGGGTTAATACGCCACGAGAAAGCCCGGAAGATCGTCAGCGTTTCGATGACTTCAAGCGCGAGCTGTCGGATCGGCTGTGGCACGTGCGGCTGGAGGACCCCTTCAAGGTCGATTCCTTGGATGTGGACGTGACCGGTCATGCATGAACTGGGCATCACGCAAAGCATCGTCGAGGCGGTCGCCGCACGCGCGGCCGACGCGCGCATCCAGCGTGTGACCGTGGAGATCGGTAAACTCTCCGCGATCCTGCCGGACGCGATTCGTTTCTGTTTCGATATCTGCGCGCAGGGCACGGCGGCCGAAGGCGCGGCGCTGGAGATCATTGCCGTGCCGGGGCGTGGCCGCTGCCGGGACTGCGGGCGCGAGCAGGCGATGGACCATTGGCTGGCGAGCTGCGCGTGCGGCGCAATTGGTCTGCAATGCATCGCCGGAGAAGAACTGAAAATCAAGTCGATGGAGGTGATCTGATGTGCGCGACCTGTGGTTGTTCCGATCATGATGCTGTCACGGTGACCGCGCTGGGCGATGGCCACACCAGACCCGCGCACCGCCACGCGCATCATGCGTCAGACCACGACCACGACCACGACCATGAACACGATCACGGGCATTCTCATGTGGTGCACCATCACGATCACGCAGATCATGGGCACAGTCACGATCGTCATCACGTCCAACACAAGCACGAGCATGCTCACGTCCACTCGCATCAGCACGGCACATTGATCGCGCTGGAGCAGGAGGTGCTGGCCAGGAACAGTCAGCTTGCGGAACGCAATCGCGGCTGGTTCGACGGCCGCAACATTCTTGCGCTGAATCTAGTCAGCTCCCCCGGCGCCGGCAAGACCAGCTTGCTGGAACGCACGATTCGCGACCTGCATGGTGAGCCGGTAATCAGCGTGATCGAGGGCGACCAGGCGACCCTCAACGATGCCGAGCGCATCGGCGGCACCGGCTGCAAGGTGGTGCAGATCAACACCGGCGCCGGCTGTCATCTGGACGCAGACATGCTGGCGCGCGGGTTACGCGAACTCGCGCCGCCGCTGAATTCGGTGGTGATGATCGAAAACGTCGGCAATCTCGTTTGCCCCGCGCTGTTCGACCTGGGTGAGCGCGCCAAGGTCGTGATCCTGTCGGTGACCGAAGGCGACGACAAGCCCGCGAAGTATCCGCATATGTTCCGGGCGTCGCGCTTAATGATCCTCAACAAGGTCGACCTGCTGCCGCACATCAGCTTTGACGTTGAGCGCTGTATCGACTACGCGCGGAGGATCAATCCGGACATCGAGGTGTTGCAGCTCTCCGCCACCACGGGCGAGGGGCTTACGAGCTGGTACGACTGGCTCAAGCGGCAGGTTCAGACCGATAGCTTCACGGAAACGACGCCATGACCGGCGTGCTGCTGCTCGGCTTTCTCATCGGCATGCGCCACGCGGTCGAGGCCGACCACGTGGCGGCCGTGGCCACCCTGGCGACCCGCAGCCGTTCGATCGCCGATGCGGTGAGGCAAGGCGCGATCTGGGGCCTGGGCCATACGCTCACTTTGCTGGCGGTCGGCTCGATCGTTTTACTGCTGAACGCGGTGGTTCCCGAGCGTGCGGCGCAGGCGCTGGAATTTGCCGTCGGCGTGATGCTGGTCGGGCTAGGCTTCGACGTGCTGCGCCGGATGTTGAAGGCGCGCATCCACTTTCACACGCATCGTCACGCCGATGGCGCGGAACATTTCCATGCCCACGCGCATGATCCTGAGGCAGACCACGATCCCGCGCACCACAACCACGAGCACGCGCGGGGCTTTCCGTTTCGCGCCCTGTTTGTCGGCTTGATGGACGGCATGGCGGGTTCGGCCGCGCTGATTCTGCTCACCCTGGAGACGGTAAGCTCGCCGGCCGTCGGCATTACGTATATCGCCTTGTTTGGCGTCGGTTCGATCGCCGGCATGGCGGCGCTGTCCGTAGTGATCGCCGTGCCTTTGCGCTACTCGGCGCATGGGCTCACTCGTCTGCACAATGGAGTGCAGGGTGTGATCGGCGTGGCGACGGTCATGCTGGGCGGCATGTTGATGTATCAGGTCGCGTCCTGATCAGGGTTCGTTTCGTTCGATCGACCCTCAGTCTGTCGCCGACCAGTTAATCTCGCGAGCGGTCTGTTCCCCGACCACTGTAAAGCGCAGGCTCGCTGCCATTTGGGATACGTTCGGCGCGTGCGGAATCCGCACAGCCATGATCTCGGCGCGCGTCTGCGGGTATTGCGGCTTGCGATCAGGCTCAGCATAACCGTGCGGATAAAGTGGCGCCCCGCCGGGCGCGTACTTGTCGGTCGCGCCGATCATATGCAGCAGCTCGTGCGCGATGACGATGTTGTTCTGATCCGTTTGCGCGGGCGCCGCGAACGCATGCACCACGCCCAGCAGACCCTTCTCCAGGCCCAGCGAGTGCGCCAGCCGCTGACCTGTTTTCGGCGCGTGATAGAGCACGAACATCCGCACTCCGTTCGCGCCATGATCGTCGTCCGATGTGCTCCATAGCGCCCACAGCCGCAGCCGCAGGCTCCACAGCATGACGTTGACCACGTTCGCATCGGACGCCGGCGGCGCGGGCGGTATGGCCTCGACTTCCGCGCCCGGCCGCGTGGTCGTCGGCGTGGAGGTGATGATGTCGTAGCGTTCGCTCTCGCGCGCCATGAATGCGTCGATGTCGGCAAAATCATCCGTGCTCAAAGCCGCGATGTAATCCGCCGTGGCCGCGTCCCCATCGGCGTTGATGGGATAGATCGTTACGTGCAGCGGCGTGTACCAGCCGCGCGAAACCAGGCGTTGCTCCTGCGTATAGATCGCGGCCGCCGCCAGGATCATCAGCAGCACGAGGATGCGCAGACTCCGGTAAGAAAAAATCTTCATGCGTGCTAAATCTTATCCGCGGCCATGCCGGTTGTCGCGCATGGCGGTGCTTCGGGGCAGGCGCAAACGCCATCGCGACTAAAGCCGGTCTGGTGTAGTGTAGATGCCTTGTGAACACGGTCATCAAAGCCGCTCTGGTTTCAATCGGCACGCTCTTCGTGGCGCTGGGGTTTATCGGCATCTTCGTGCCCGGCCTGCCCACCACGCCATTCCTGTTGCTCGCGGCTTGGTGCTACGCGCGCAGTTCCGAGCGCTTTTATCACTGGCTGCTCACCAACCGCTGGTTCGGCGAGTATATAAAAAACTATCAGGGGGGCCGCGGGATGCGGCTGCGCGACAAGGTCGTGGTACTGTTAATGATGTGGACCACCATGGGCTGGACGATCGTGTACATCGTGCCCGTCTGGTGGGGCAAGCTGATGCTGCTCGCGGTCGCCGTTGGCGTTACCGTTCACCTGCTGCGCATCAGGACGTTAGTTCCCGGAACGCAGGATAGCCTGCCCCATACGGCGCGCGTTTCCGATGAACTGGACTTCGATCGGAAGTAGGCATGGTGAATCTCGGACATTGAAACGCGCCGGGTAAGCCGATGATGAAAACCTCCGAAGAAGCTCGCCGGAAATTACTATTCGCATGGCCGTTCATCGTTGACCAATGCCGGAGCGTATTGAGTTCGGAGCTTCATTATCAGGCAATGGTCTACAATTGCTTGCGAGCACATGCCGACGTGCCACTTAGTCGGGTTGGCATGAACGTAAAAATGATGGTAGATGATCCGGTTTCTGAGTTATTCAAACGATACATGACGCGTAGACATGAGCTTTATCGGGGCTGAGCCAATTCCGGGCGTCCTGTTTTCGCCCGATATCGCTGGCGACTGGCGACGCAGAAGCAGTAAATCGACACTCAAGGCTTTGCTTCTCGCGATCGAGATCCAGGCGTCCGAGCGTGCTCAAAGCTGGCTGAGGTCCGGCGAAATCATGCGCGATATCGAAAAGCTTGCGGCGCATGTGGAGGAGGCAAATGCCAGGAAGACGAATTTTGCGCCGGTGATGCTGGTAATCGATACCGCGCCCGATCCAGTTGAACGCATGACGCACACAGGCCTTAAGCAGTCGATGAATCACGCTGCCGCCTTGCCAGTGGGTTTCATGTACATCTCCCGAGACAGCACGGAAGACACCGTCTCGGCATTTAGAGAGCGCGCGTGAAGTAAGCAAAGTGTTTTACTTCCGCCTGCGTTTTGACTGACACATGGGTTGCGAGCATGAAAGTTCCATGCGCGCGTCGCCGTCGCGCAGGCGGATTAACAGCGGCCCGGCGCCCGCCAGGACTTCGGTGCCCCGAGTGTGATAGTGATTGCCGCGAATCGCGCCCGGTTCGGTCAGAACCATATGCA
>JACCYU010000136.1 GCA_013696315.1 Gammaproteobacteria bacterium
GCGAGTTTGCCGGCGCCGCCGCCGAGATGGGCGAGGCGTTTCTGGTTAACCCCTACGACGAGGAGCGCACGGCGGAGTCCATCGAGCACGCATTGTCGCTGCCGGACGACCAGCGGCGCGAGCGCATCGAGGCCCTGCACAAGCGCGTGGTGCGCAACGACGTGTACAAGTGGGGCGCGCGTTTTCTCTCCAATTTAAGCGACGCCGCTGCCTCGCGCGAGGCGCATCCGTCCGCCAAGCCCGAGGCATTGCCGATAGAGGACCTGATCGATTCATATCGACAGACACAACGCCGGCAACTGCTGCTGGATTACGACGGTACGCTCGTGCCATTCGCCAAGCGACCGCAGGACGCCGCGCCGATGCCCGAATTACTGACCCTGCTAAACAAACTGGCGAAAGACGACGCGAACACGGTGGTTATCATATCCGGCCGATCACGAACCGATCTGGGAAACTGGCTGGGTGAGGTGCCCGGCCTGTGGCTGGCGGCCGAACACGGCGCGATCATGCGCTCGCCGGAGACCATGACCTGGGCACATTCGCGCGAGAACTACACGGATCGGTGGAAAGAGCGCGTGCTAGGCGTGCTCGAACACTTCGTCGATCGCACCCCCGGCAGCCTCATCGAGGAAAAGGAATGCGCGCTGGTGTGGCATTACCGCATGTCCGATCCGGTGTTCGGCGAGTGGCTCGCGAATGAGCTGGTTTCCACCCTGGAACAATTGCTGTCGGAGACGGAACTGCGCGCGTTCCGCGGCGAGAAAATCGTGGAAGTAAAACCCGTATGGGCCAACAAGGGCGAACTGTTGACACGCCTCGAACACCTGCCCGCCCCTGACTTTTGCCTCGCCGCCGGCGACGATCGCACCGACGAAGACCTGTTCGCGCGCATGCCCGAGGACGCCTGGACCATTCACGTCGGCGACAAGGATTCCAGAGCGAGGTTCTTTTTGCCTAATCAGCAGGCGATGCGAGGGCTCCTCGGCCGGCTCATTGACAATACCGAGGACAGCGCATAGGGCGGCGGCTATTAAGCCAGCAAGCACAAACCAGATAAATGTTAGCCAGCCTTATTGAACCCAGTCCATGCCTCTCTTTTCGCTTACAAATAATAGACGTGCGCCAGTAGAACATACGAACTTTGCGACAGAAAAAATCTTGCAGACGCTAATCGAAACTAACCTTGACGCTATTCGCTTGTCGCTTTGTTGCATCGGAGTTCTCAACCGGCGCTATCCATGCGGGGCGAATCGATACGCTGGCCTTATCCGAAGATTGCAATCCGGTGATCATCGAATATAAGAAAGTTGAGTCCTCGGAGCTCATCAACCAAAGCCTCTTTTATCTCGCATGGCTGAATGACCATCGCGGAGACTTTGAAATTGCCGTGCAAAAGAAGCTCAGCGCGGATACTGAGGTTGACTGGTCCCCTATTCGGGTCATTTGCATTGTGCCCAACTACAAGAAATATGGGTAGTGCTTCAGTTTGAAATCTGCCCGCCCTAACTGACGGTAGAATCGGTTGCTCGACTTTGCTATGCTTAGCGGGAAGCATTTGGAGAGCACCATGCCTGCAAGCCGAGCAAAAGAAGAGCGTATGTGGGATCTGGCCGATAAGATGGCTCGTTCCGGTGAATATAGCAATTGGTTATCTATCGAATGGGAATTGCGGAGTCGCGGATATATACGTGCACATCAGTTGTTAGACGACGAATGGATAAGGGATAGGCTTGATCGGCTATGCGACGCAGCGCGAGAGATCCGCCAAGATGCCTAAAGGTCCTCGTGGCGAAAAGCGCCCGGCCGATGTAATCGGTAATGCCGTCAAGGTGATGTGGATCGCGACTGGCGACCTTCAGGAAGAGGTCGACCACGGGAACCCGCCTAAAGACGAGGCTGCAGCTGCCCTTGGCCGTCGCGGCGGTAAGGCGCGCGCTCAAAAGTTGAGTAAAAAGCGCCGGACCGAAATCGCGATTAAGGCTGCGCGCGCGCGGTGGAGGAAAACTGACAGCGACTAGGCTGCTTCTTCCTCGTCCCCAAGATGCTTCGAGATCAGCAACTCCTCAACGTCATCCGTGAAATCCAATATAAGCGGTATCTGCTTTTGCTCGGGATTTAGTCCGTTAAAATGGTCAACATCTAGCCTCAGCTGATAGCAGTCGCCAACGATTTGGCGTCGACGCTGAGCGAAGGCTTTTTCCATATGTTCGGGTGGCGCGTTGTCGATGTCTGCCCAGAACGAGGATTGCCTTCCATTCTCCGTTGTTCTAACCGCATGATTCGCTCGGTAGGTGCGTCCTTTCTCGTCAACCCGGTACTCTTGGCGCAAGGCATCAGCCATGTCGCCAGCAAACCGCTTACGTATATCAGCAGGTCTTGGCTCCCATAGCTTTTCGTTGATGGCCCATGCGCCGACATCGTGGAGGTCGACGGGGTCTGGATCAACCTCCTGTTGATAACGGTGGAAGATCTTCTGCATTTTTTGCGCGTACGTCGACATTCAACAAATACCTCTCTCACCTAACCTATGGGTACAAAGTGGCCATATCCGTCGATCATCGCATCACCTTCAATCTGATCCCTAACGGATACTAGGTTATGCCTAAGAAAGTCGTAGCGGTTACGCCGCTTATGCAGCTGTCCGACGATAATCCCAGGATGGACTTTCAAGCGTTTCGAGAATGCCAGCACGTCCTTTTCTGAGAAAAGCGGGTTTTTCCTTATATAGAAAGAATCCATTTTCGCTTGTGGCACACAGAACTCAGCAGCTTCCGTGTTTGCGATTCGTTCTTCTTCGCTTTCATCGTCATTGATTTGCTGCAGTTCCGAATCGATGATGGCTATATCTTGTCCATGCCCATGAAGGACGTGGGCGCATTCGTGGCGAAGAACGAACCAGAAATTATCGATACGATCGAAGCGTAACGACATGCCGATCACGGGTGATTTCGCATCTAACCAGAGACAAGCGCCATCAATCTTGCTGTCGGATAATCCCTCAACAACTACATAGCGAACACCAGAATTGTGCAGCAATTTTGGCACATGCCTAACTTCCTCACGATTTCCCAAGAATTGGCTCATTTGCTCAATGGCATCGGCCAGATTTTTCCGAGAAAACGCTGGCGTGGGCATTTCGTTCGCAATCTGTCTAACTCGGAACAACCATGCAAGCTGTGAAGCTCGCTTGTCACTGGGCGAACGTTTCGCCGCGTGCGAAAGATGCGGAATATCACCCACACTTTCCGTACCGAAAAATCTACACACTCTTTGCTCCAACTCACGTGGGTCATCTGTCTCTTCGACCCAACCACGTTTCAGCATCTCGCGAAGTGGGTACACCGAAAGAATTCTTGCTCTAGCCGCAATAGCTGGTCTGGGTTCGTCAGCGCCCTCTAATTCACGCTCTGCCTGCAGTCTTACGATGGTGACTGGCTCTACCATCAAAGCGGCACCAAGCCCCTTTGCCATCTTGCTGGTCACACCGCGCTTTCCGTTTATGAGCTGATTGATGGTTGCGGTAGTTACTCCGAGCACATAGGCAAGGTCCGCCTGAGTCCACCCCAAGGCTTCGCATCGTTCCCGAATCAGATCACCCGGCGTTTTCACAATAGGGCCTCAAAAGCTATTCAGAAGATAGTATAGCCAATCTTCTGAATTTGTGCAATTATCGAGTTAACTATCTAGTTAATTTTGCACTATATGCTTGCCGACAAGCACAAGTTCTATCATATGGGCATGAACACCTTGCCTAATGCCAAGCGCGTCCAAATGGGGCCGCCCGCAATTTCGCAGGACGTTTCAGAGATCGGACAACTTTGGCACGGGTGATCTTAAGGTAACGTTAAAGACAACCGACGATGTTGAAGCAACGAAGCCCTTTATTCGTATGGCGTACGAAAAAGTCGGAGGTTAGTTTGAAGGCAAAGCAAAATCCAGCTTAGATAATCACATCTCAATCAGCACCTCCCGAACCACATCCGGCTCTTCACGATTATACGATTCGGTGCTGAACGACACGATCGCGCTGGGCTTGTCGCCGGTGTTCATGATCGCGTGCGCAACGCCGGCCGGGATAGTGACGCGGATAGCTTCGTCCGCCGCAATTTGCAGTTCCATGCGCGCGTCGCCGTCGCGCAGGCGGATTAACAGCGGCCCGGCGCCCGCCAGGACTTCGGTGCCCCGAGTGTGATAGTGATTGCCGCGAATCGCGCCCGGTTCGGTCAGAACCATATGCA
>JACCYU010000137.1 GCA_013696315.1 Gammaproteobacteria bacterium
TCGACGGTGATCACGCCCGCCCCGCCCAAGGTTTTTTCCATCAGCAAGTCGGCGCTCATCCCTAAGAAATCCGCCGGCGCGCCTGCGGTGCCCGCGCCGTCTTCCTGATACTGCGCCGCGTACGCCATAGTCAGAATATCTCCGCCCTGCCCGTAATAGGTGCTGCTGGTGTAGTAGCCGGGGTTCTTCTCTACATCCCAGAAGTTGTAGGCGACACGCGCTCCGTAGAGGAGATTGTCATCGACGTTAGAGGCATTCCGCAGGCCGTCGAAGACCCCGAATACGTATTGCAGCGGCCCCGCGGCGCCCCAAAAATTTACGCCGTGATCGCGCCCATAAACGCCGGCGCCGCCGGCACCGAAGTCGGTGCTGAAATCGGCGGGATAAAACGGCGTTCGATTGAAGTCGTAGGTGTTTGCGTAAAACGGGCCGCTCATCTCCGCGCGATCCGCGGGCACCAGCATACGTCCGGCCCAGATGTTGACCGCGGGGCTGAACTCGAACTTGGCGATTGCGTCGAGTACCGTGTACTCCTGCAGGTCGGCGTTACCGCAGAACACGCACTCGGTGTTGAATTCGAATTTGACGTATTCGTGGAATTGGCCGTTGATATAGATACGGGCGTTGTCGAGGTTGAAATCGTTCGAATAGTCGTCGCCATCCGCGCCCGCGCCGTCCTCGACCGCCGCGAAGCTGGTGCGAACGCCGCCGCCCAGACTCACCCATTGTGTATCGCTGATATCAAAGACCGCGGCCGCGTTGACTTGCGCGGCGCCGAGCAGCGCCGTTGCCGCCAGCGCTTTCAAGGTGACATTTCTAAACACATTGCCAGCCATTTCACCCCCCCTTTCCTGATAACGTTGCGAAGTGGACCGAATTGACGCGGTGCCACAAGCAATCGCCATGCCAGAGAAAAATGCAAGCTAATTCAGGCTCATAGCGCTGGTCACCTCACTGCGGCCGATCACGCATGGTGCGCGCGTAGTATTACCGGTCAGGTTTCGGGTCCATAACAGTGCATCGCAAGGCGGGACCGCAGGGGGCGCCGCGTTTCATCCTGCATGCTGCGCGACAGTCCATCGGCTCGCGCGGGTTCTCCCGGATATGATTTAATGTCGGGCCATGAGCTTATGGTCAACGGTGAACTGCGCGGTGACTGGTTCGAAGAGGAAGTCGAACAGTGCGCGTTCGTGCGCAAGGATTCGGTGTTCCGCGACTGGATCACAGCCGACGGCATCCCCGGCCCGGGCGGCGAAGGCGGCTTCAAGGCCGAGCGCGGTCGCTATCATCTTTATGTGTCGCACGCCTGTCCGTGGTCGCATCGCACGACTTTGTTCCGGAAGCTGAAGCGCCTAGATAAACTCGTGTCGATGTCGGCGGTGCATCCGCACATGGGCACCAAAGGCTGGCGTTTCGAGGAGAGTATCCAGGCGCCACTCGCGACGAGATCAACGGCGCGGATTATCTGTATGAGGTCTATCAGCTCGCGCGCGGGGATTACACCGGCATCGTGCAGGTGCCGGTGCTGTGGGACAAGGAGCGGCGCACTATCGTCAACAACGAGTCCTCCGAAATTATCCGTATGTTTAATAGCGCGTTTGCGTCGCATACCGACGAGGCGACCGATTACAATCCGCGCGAACGCCGCGCGGAAATCGATGAAGTCAACCGGCTCATCTGCGACAACGTGAATAATGGCGTTAACCGCTGTGGGTTCGCGACGATGCAACGCGCGTACGAGTCCGCCTTTGCGCGGCTGTTCGACACGCTGGACGCGCTGGAGCGGCGCCTGGTGCGCCAGCGGTATCTGGCCGGGCCTGAGATTACCGAAGCAGAGTGGCGGCTGTTCGTCACTCTGGTGCGCTTCGACGCCGTGTATTATTCCCACTTCAAGCGCAACCGCCAGCGCATCATCGATTATCCCAACCTTGGAAATTACCTGCGTGAGCTGTATCAACAGCCCGGGGTGGCGGAGACGGTGGACTTCGATCACATCAAGCGGCACTACTACACCAGCCACGAGACCATCAACCCGAACGGCATCATTCCTGAAGGTCCGGCGATTGAT
>JACCYU010000138.1 GCA_013696315.1 Gammaproteobacteria bacterium
GCTTTTCCATTACGTCAAACTGAGGCTCGTCCATAAAGACCTCGGTGTCTCCGACCTCGCTGAAGTCGTGCATCGATACCATGAAGGTGTTGGCGCCGAGAGTCTTTGCTTTCGCGTCCTGGCCGGCGGCAAGCCAGGCGAGCGTAGTAGCGAGCAAAGTTCCGCCAATGCAATAGCCCACGGTGTTCACCGTCTCGCTGCCCGTGATCTCGCGTATCGAATCGATCGCGGCGAGCGGGCCCTCAGTCATGTAGTCCTCGAAACCGGTGTCTTCCATAGCGGCGTCGGGATTCTTCCAGGAGAATATGAAGACCGTGAAACCCTGTTCCACCATGTAGTTGACCATACTGTTCTTGGGCGACAGATCGAGGATGTAGTACCTGTTAATCCACGGAGACATGAACAATATCGGCACCTCGTAAACCTGTTTGGTCCGCGGGGCGTACTGGATGAGCTCGATGATCTTATTGCGGTATACGACCTTGCCTGGTGTCATCGCGATGTTCTTCCCAAGCTCGAAGGCGCTGGCATCGACCATGCTCAATCGCCCCTCCTCCACGTCGGCTAGAAGATTGCGGGTGCCATCAACGACGCTCATTCCCCCCGTCTCCATAATGCGCTTGAGGGCCGCGGGATTGGTGAGCAGAAAATTCACCGGCGCCATGGCATCCACGAACTGCTTGAGGTGAAACTTGAGACGTCGCTGTTCTTCCCCGGTGTCTTGCCCGTCGATCTCGTCGGTCTCATTGAGGAGGTATTCCGAAGCCAACAGGTACGCCTGCTTGAGCGTCTTATAGTAAGGGTTGGACTCCCACGCCGGTTCGGCGAAGCGTTTGTCGGGCTTCGCCGGGTCGGCGACGCGCTTGTCGGGCTTGCACTTCTCCTCTTTCTCCTGCGCAGGCAGGCCCCAAAAGCGGGCTGCGCTGTCGCTCCACACCTTCATCGTCGTATCGAAGAGGCGAACGTTGTAGTCCGTGGCCACCTGCATCGCCCGCACGGGATCGGACATCTCGCGCATCCAGAGAGTCTGTAGCGACTTGGAAATCTCCATCCAGTTGAGCGGTATAATGTTGCGTATGGGGTTGGCCTCCGACAGCTTCATCATGGCCGACATCAACGGGTCGCGGGCTGTTGCCCCCTCGGGCGCAGCGTCCGTCGCCCCGCCGGAGTTCGGGATTGCCGACATGGCGCCCATGTTGTTCCTGAGCCACTCGGACCACACCTCAAACGGCGCGCCTGCACCTGAAAAGCCTGTGTCTGTCGATTCCTTGGGGTTCGTCATGAATCTTTCCTCCGAATATATTTGTTCGACGCGCCGCGCCTGGGGGGTTATGGAAGCTGATGGAAACTGATGGAAACTGATCGGCGTATCTCTTGATTACACGAAGTCCGTGGGGTTGATTACCGTTTAAGAAAAAGCGCCTTGGCAGGGGAAGGCCAGATACACAGCGGCCAAGTCGCTGCCATACTAAGACGGTTAATGACAACGCGCAATGAACGGCGCTGCTTAAACTAGCGAACCGGCTAAACTTGGCGAGGAATCATTCGCCGTGAGAGAGGGATTGATGCTGGGAGTGACAAGATCTCTCGGCGGTCGAGATGACAACCTGACTTAATCGAAAGCTATAAGTTCTCCCCAAGCAGGCGATCGCTCTGGTTCTTGATTACCTTGTAACATTCGCAGACCCGCGCCTCCAGTCCCGCGCGATCGACGATAAAGATGTGCCCGCGCCGGTAGGTTATCAGGCCGGCTTTGTGCAGGCGTCCGGCGGCCAGGGTCACGCCTTCCCGGCGCACCCCCAGCATATTGGCGATCAACTCGTGCGTCATGATCAGTACATCGGTTTGCAGCCGGTCATGACTTAACAGCAGCCAGCGGCACAGTTGCTGATCCAGCGAGTGCAGGCGGTTGCACACCGCGGTCTGCGACATCTGCGTGATCAGCGACATGGTGTAGCGCAGCAGCGCCTGGTGGAAGCTGCTGCCCCGTTCGAATTCGGCCTGCATGGTGATGGCCTTCATCCGTAGCGCCTGTCCGCCGCTCTGAATCACCGCGCGGCTGGGCATGCTGCCTCCGCCCATGAAAAGAGATACGCCCACCACCCCTTCGTAACCCGTGACCGCCATTTCGGCCGATTGCCCGTTTTCCATCACGTAGAGCAGGGAAACGATCGCGGTGGTCGGGAAATAAACGAAATTCTGCTGGCCGCCGGATTCATACAGAACCTCGCCAAGCGCGAGCGCGACCTCCTCCAGGTCAGGAAGGATGCGCTGGTATGAATCTTCAGTGAGCGTGGCAAGCAGCCTGTTTCTGGACAGGGCCGTACGCTGAGTGTTTGTCATGCGTACCTCGCGCAGGACTTCGGCGGCAGATGACCGAATCTTAGCGTGGCTCGTATGTGTGATGCAACACATAGCTTAAGCTCGCCTCAATGTGGCTCGCAAGTGCGATGCAACACATGATATAAAGCAAACACTTATACGTGCAATCGTACTTACAATCGATGCTGGCAGCGGTATTTTGCTCACAGCACAAAGGAAAGATTTTTCCGATTCCTTTTACCATGCAACGGGGAAGAACCCATGATTAGTGGGCGTATCGGATTTTTGATAGCCATTGCCCGTGGGTAACGGCGGCCTGAGCGCATCGGTTCTGCAACCGGCAGTTTCGCGGTCAATTCATGCGTGATGTTCCGCTTCCCGGGCGCGGCTACCCATTTTTGAAGCCCGCGTGATTCGTTTCTATGTGCGACAGCGTACGGACAGCTAGACGTGCCAGGGTCACTATGGAAGCGAGAATATTCGTTTTGAGCAAACGAGTGTAAGGGGGAATGTAGCGCAGGGTTTACCAACCACCGATGGATTCGTTGGGCGCGCATTGGAGCGATGACTACAATTTTAATAAGGAGCATGCGTTATGGACAGACTCGGTATCGTATTGCTGAGCGCGGTGTTGCTGCCCGCGTGCGCCAGCCAGATTCCGGAACAAACCAGTAGCGTACCGTCGCGCAACAGCCCGACGGAAGCTGACGCGCACGCCCGTGCGCAGCGCTTCAATGGCGAACACGTGCGTTGGGGCGGCACCATCGCCGCGGTCGAAAAACGCGAATCGCAGACCTGGATCGAAGTAGACCGTTGCCACTTGAGCAACAACGGCATGCCCGCCAAGAGCCACCGCGAAGGCCAGTTTTTCGCGCGACTGGAAGGAAACGTCGATCCCGCAATCTATGCCAGGGGCAGGTACCTTACAGTGGTCGGCGACCTTGAGAACGAAAACTCCGGCGCGATCGATGGATACGCCTACCACCAGCCTGTGGTGAACGTCGAGATGCATCACCTGTGGGCTTCGCTGCCGGAAGGCCATAACGGCGTTGGTGCGAAGTACGGTGCGTATTCACGCATGCCGTATCCCTACGGCCCTATGTTTTTCAGTCTCTTCTATTGATCGCTTTTAGGGGCGGCGGTGCCGTCGATTGCGGCGTGTGCCAGCGGTCGGCATCTCCACCGATGGCGTTAATGAGACGGCGACGCGGGGACGGGCGAAGGCCGGGATCGACTCCTTGCGCGGCGACAATGAGTTGTGGGGCGGGCGTATGGTCAACAGCGTCAATCCGGAGAATTCGACACAGCTGGAAGTGCTCGCGTATCCGCTCGAGGGTGCGCAACGCTGTGAGATATCCGGCGATCCCATGGGCCGCTTCTTGGCGATTGAACAAGGTTATCCGGAAACCGCGGACGGCGGTCGGGCATAAACCTGGGCACAGGGATCGGCGTCCTCTTCCAAAACATTCCGCTTCGCATGAGCAGCGCCCGCCATTCTCAGAACGGCAGCGTTCTTGCTTAATTTCAAGGCCAATAAGCCAGGCTCTGCACAAGTCGTTACGCATCAAAAATGAAATTCAGCCGATCGATATTTGCGGCAATGACCCGCACAGTACAGGAGTTTCTCAACGACCAGCCGCTGGATATGGCGGGCGCACTGTCTTATTACACCTTGCTGTCGATCGCGCCGTTACTGCTGGTCGTGCTCGCTACGGCCGGACTATTTCTAGACGGGGAGGTGGTGCGCGCGGAAATCTTCAGTCAGATGCGGTCCCTGCTCGGCATAGAGGGCGCGAACCTCATCGACACGATTATCAACCGGGCCGATCGTCCCACGCGCGGCGTGATTGCCATGATTACGGGTCTGGTCATTACCGTGCTCGGTGCAACCACCGTATTCGCGCAGTTGCAGGCCGCGCTCAACCGCATTTGGCACGTGCAGGCCGCGCCGGACAGCAACGTCGTGTGGGGTTTTATCCGCCACCGGGTGCTGTCGCTGGGCCTGGTGCTGACGATTGCGCTGTTGCTATTGGTGTCGCTGGTTATCAGCGCTGTACTGGCGGGGCTGGAAGGCCGTCTGAACGCTTACGTCCCGGGTGCGGCGATCTTCTGGCGGTTCCTGAATATCGTCGTCTCGCTGGGCATCATTACGGTGTTGATCGCGATGATCTTCAAGTTCCTGCCGGACGCGAAAATCGAGTGGCGTGATACCTGGTTCGGCGCGTTCATCACCAGCATTCTATTCACAGTCGGCAAATTCCTGATCGGCCTGTATCTGGGTCAGGCCAGCGTCGGCTCGGCGTACGGCGCGGCGGGCTCGGTGGTGGTGTTGATGGTATGGATTTACTACGCATCGCTGATTCTGTTCTTCGGCGCCAAGATCACTGAAGTCATCGCGCGCAGCCGCGGCGCGCATATAGAGCCCAGCGCGCACGCACAGCGGGCGGATTAAATGGCCGCAGCGACACGGATTCTGACCAGCACGCTGAAGTGGGGCTCGATCACGCTGGCCGCCCTCTTGCTGGTGCTGGTGCTGCTGGCGATCTTTATCGACTGGAACTGGCTAAAACCCTATATCGAGCGCGCGGTCAGCGAACAGACAGGCCGGGAATTCGCGATCGACGGCGATCTGGGTGTCGATCTGTGGTCGCTCACGCCGAGTTTGCACGTGGAACGAATCCGCTTCGAGAACGCGCACTGGGGCAAGCCGCCGCAAATGGCGAAGCTGCACGCCCTGGATGCGAGTGTCGATCTGATAGCGCTTATCGGGGGAAGTATCGTGATCCCGGAGCTGATTATCGACCGGCCCGTCGTGCATCTCGCGAAGTCCGGGCAGGGAACCGGTAACTGGCAGTTGAAAAGTGGCACCGCCGCCGACAAGGTGGCGAAGGCGCCAACCGACAGTGCGCCGGCGGAAGCACGCGGCCAACTGCCAGCCATTCTCAGGCTCGTGGTGCGTGATGGCCTCAGCACTTATCACGATCCCGCGGCCAGGCAGTCCATGAGACTCACGATCGAGAATATCTCAGGCTCCACGCGAGGGACGGACGGGCAGGTGACACTCGACGGCCATGGCCGGCTGCAGGAGCATCCGTGGCGCCTGGATTTCAAGGCCGGTGCGTTTGACAAATGGTTGGCGGGCAATGCGCCGTACCCGCTCGATTTCAAATTCGATATGGGCGACACGCGCGCAAGGATCGAGGGCGCGCTCGAAGACCCGGCGCAACTGGCCGGTGGGAAGGTGAATTTCTCGCTGCGAGGCCCCGGTCTTCAGATGCTCTCCGAGTTCCTGGGTCCGGATGCGCCGCGACTGCCGCCGTACAGCGTGGGCGGCCGCGTGACGCGGCTAGGCCAGACCTGGCAAGTGCGGGACTTTCAGGCGAACGTCGGAGAAAGCGACTTGCACGGGGAGCTTGCCTTCGAGAACGGTGGTAAACGACCGCTGCTCAAGGCGCATTTAATCAGCCATCGGCTGGATTACGCGGATTTCGCGGGGTTGGCGCCGCCGTCCAGAAAGCCGGAGAAGCCTGCGCCTCTGGACCTCAGCGCGCTGCGAACGATGGACGCGATCGTCAACGTGCGTGGCGATGAAATTCTTACTCCCGCTGCGGCGCTGCACGACGTGCGGGCCGCAGTAAGGCTGGAAGACGGTCGCCTGCGGGTGCGACCGCTCAAGGTCGCTGTGGGCGGCGGAACGGTACGCGCGCAAGCCATGCTGGATTCCCGCTCGCAACCGTTCGAAGCCCATGTTCAGACTGAAATTCAGCAAGTCGATCTGGGCAGGCTACGCGAGATAGCCAATGCTGACGAAGCGCTCGAAGGGATGGTCGACGGTCGTATCGAGCTTTCGGTAACCGGCGCGTCCAGGGCGCAGATGAAGCAGAATGCCGGCGCGCTGGCGATTATCGATAGCCTGAGTATCGATGACAGCCGGTTGACGTATGTCGCACCCGACGGCAATACGGAGCTGCGCGTCATCGCCGATTCCGTCACGCGCGACGGGCGTCGCCAATTCACCATGCAAGGCGCCGGGCGTTACCGGGGCGAACCCTTCACGCTCGACTTCCAGGCCGATCCGCTGCTGGCGCTGGCCGATACGCAAACCGACAAGCCGTACGCTATCGATCTCGAAGCCAGCGGCGCGAACACCGAGATTACGGCGACGGGCACGCTCCGACAGCCGCTGGCCCTGAAAGCCGTCGATATAGAACTCACCGCGCAAGGCTCCGGCACGGACCGACTGGCGGCAGCACTCGGCAAACCGTTGCCGGACTTGCCGCCTTACGAGGTGGGCGGTGGGGTGTCGCGCGAGGGGACACGCTGGATCATCGATGACTTCGACGGCCGGGTCGGGATGAGCGATTTACAGGGCGACATCGCGGTCAATACGGGGGGCAAGAAACCGTACATCAAGGCTAATCTCGTCTCGCGCAGGCTGGATCATGCCGACTTCGCGACGCTGCTCGGCGCCGAGTCCGACAGCCGGGAACCGGCGCCGGAAACCGAAGAAGCGAAACCCGCATTGGACAGACCCGCGGAGCCGCCCTTCGACCTCGCGCCGTTGCAACGATTTAACGCTGATTTGAGCTTCGAGGGTAAGGAAATCATCGCGCCGAATCTGCCGCTGCAAGACATCGCCTTCGACATCGCTGTGCGCGACGGTCGGCTTGACGTCAAGCCGTTCGCGCTCGGCATCGGCGGCGGCACGATCGAAGGCGCGCTTAGCGTGGACAGCGCGACACCCATACAGGGCAAGCTCGTGACCGACATCGAACAGGTGGATATACAGCAGGTCGTCGAGCCGCTCGATTTTGAATCCACGTTCGGCGTCCTCGATGGTCGTGCCGACATCGCGATCGTAGGCAGCACCGAACAGCAGATAGCAGACTCTTCCGAGCAGACGGCGCTCACCTTCATCCGCAGTCTGATCATCAAAGATACGCGCTTGGCCTATGTTGACCCTGGTAATGACATGGACATCGAATTGTCCATGCGCACCACGGAAACCGCGAACGGCGCCGAGCCGATCATGATCAACGGCACCGGCCGCTACCAGGGCGAGGCGTTCAGTCTGAACGTCGGCGCGGGCTCGCTCCTTCGACTGCTCGAAGAGATACGGCCGTATCCGGTTGAGGCGCGGGCGGAGGTCGCGCAGACCATAGCCAGGCTGAAAGGCGACGTAACGCGACCGCTGGACATGAAGGGCCTGGACTTGAACCTGTCGATCAGCGGCCCTAACCCGAGCAGACTGGAGAAACTCGCTGGGCTGCCGCTGCCCGATCTGCCGCCTTACGAGATCGAAGGCGAGCTGTTCCGAGACGAAGGCGCCTGGCGTCTGCAGGGCTTCGAAGGCGCGGTCGGGGACAGCGATCTGGCCGGCGAAATCGAGGTGCAAACGTTACGCGATCCGCGGCCGCTAATCGTGGCCGATCTTGTCTCGCGCCGACTCGATCTCGACGACTTGGGCGGATTGATCGGCGCAGCGCCCGACACGGGCAAGGGCGAGACTGAATCCGGCAAGCAAGAGGTCGAGTCCGACACTGAGACCAGGAGCAAGACGGTGCTGCCGCGAGACCCGATCGACCTGAGTGCCTTAAGCGCCATAGACGCCGACGTGACCTTCAACGGCGAGCGGGTGGAGACCGGGTTGCCAATCGATGATCTTCGCATCGAGGCGAAACTGGACGATGGCCGGCTGGCGCCGCTGGATTTCGGCGTCGGCGGCGGCAGGATCGAATCCCGTCTGCGACTCGACGGCAGCGCGCGCCCCGTGGAGGCCGCGATGAAGACTGAAATAAGCCGCGTGAATTTGAAGGAACTCCTGCGTGGCTCCGGATTCGCACAGAAGAGCGTCGGCAACATCGGCGGGCGCGCGAACCTCAAGGCGTCCGGTGATTCGATCGCCGATTTGATGGCGACGCTAGACGGTCAGCTCTCGCTGATTATGAGCGGCGGGAAGTTCGATTCTTTGCTGATCGAACTCGCGGGGCTGGATGCGGCACAGGCAATTGGCGATCTGGTGGGCGACGTGGAGGCCGTCCCGATCCGCTGCGCCTTTACCGATCTACAGGCGCGGGACGGGCAGGTAGACTTCGAGAGCTTCGCGATCGACACTGTGGACACGCTTTTTTCCGGCGACGGCGACATCGATCTGGATGAGGAACGGATCAAATTTGTCGTCGCGCCGCATCCGAAGGATTTAAGCTTGTTTTCGTTCCGCACGCCTTTGCACATGACGGGACGTTTCAGCAATCTGGCGTTTTATGGTGAATACTCAGAGATGGCCGCGCAGGCTGCGACTGCGGTTGCCATGGGGCTGGTTGCGACGCCCTTCGCGGCGATAATCCCGTTTATTGATCCGGGCGACGGCGAGAACAGCCCCTGCAAAGCGCTGCTCGATGACGCGGAGAATGAATCACGCGCCGCCAAATCGGAACCCCGCCGTAAAAAAGAACAATCGCCGCCGGAAGCGACTTTTATCAGGCCCGACGCTTCGCGGTAAACTCCGACAAGAGCGAAAGGATACGCGGTATGCACCAACGCGAGACGCGAGGTGACACAGCCACGATCAGGATCATTAAGTGGATCACGCTCGCCCTGGTCGTTGTTATTTTGAGTCTTGTCCTGACCGTGCGCGTGGTTGGCTGGAACTGGGCCAGAGGCTACGTGGAGCAGCAGGTTACGCAGGCAACTGGGCGCGACTTCACGATCGCCGGGGACCTGGACATCGATTTTTCCCTGAACCCACTGATCCGCGTCGAAGACATTGGTCTGGGGAACGCGCCCTGGGGCCGAACCTCGAACATAGCCGAGATCAAGGTGCTGGCGTTGCGGGTCGAGCTCCTCGGGCTCATCCAGGGCCGCACCGTCATTTCGGAGCTGAGCATCCGCGAGCCCGTCGTGCATCTAGCCGTGTCCGCTAGTGGCAAGCCGAACTGGCGGTTGGGTGCGGAAAAATCCCGGGCATCTAAACGGGGCGGCTCGTTGCCAGTGGTGCATCGGCTGGTCATAGAAGGCGGCACCGTCACCTATCGGGACTATTCGAAGGGCACGGATTTGCGGCTCGCCATCGTGCGCCTCCAAGGTTGCACGGACGAGAAGCGCGACGAGATTGCGCTCGGTGGTCGCGGGCGTCTCGGCCAACAACGCTGGAGGATGGCGCTACGGGCGGGCTCGTTGCAGGCACTTCGCGCCGCGAACAAACTCTATCCGATAGATCTCGCGCTGGCGCTGGCCGACACGCGCGCGAACGTCGAAGGCACATTGACGAAGCCGTTGCGCATGCAAGGCGCGGAGTTGAACGTTTCCGTCGAAGGTTTGAATCTGTCGATGTTGTCGCCGTTCTTCGACGGCGCCAAGCCGCGGCTGCCGCCCCATAAGATAGAAGCGCATCTGACCCGCGCGGGGCACATCTGGCGACTAAAAAACATTCGGGCCACCGCGGGCAAGAGCGATCTGCAAGGCGAGCTGGGCGTCGATATCAGTGGTGAGCGCCCAACGATCAAGGCGGACCTTACGACGAGTCTGCTGCGCTATGACGACTTCGCGAATCTGGCGGCGCCATCGAAGAAGCCCCAGCCGCTGGACTTGAGTGCGCTGGGTAGCGTGGACGCAACCATTAACCTAAATGGCGATGAGATTCTGATCCCCTCGGTCGCGCTGCGTCACGTTCAGGCCGCGGCCAGGCTCGACGACGGGCGCCTGCGAATCCAGCCCCTGAGCTTCGATGTCGGCGGCGGCCGCGTGCGTGCGCAAGCAATCCTCGATGCCAGTCCACGGCCGTTCGATGTCCATCTTGAGGCGAACATTCAGGCAGTCCAGTTAAGCGAATTGGACGACCGCATCGCTGGATTCGAAGGTCTCGAAGGGATACTGGGTGGCCGCGTCGCGCTGCGCGCCACGGGCGCCACGCAGGCCCAAATGGCGAACGCGAGGCGGACCACGCCGTGGTCGTTTCTGGACAGCCTGATCATCGATGACAGTCAACTTTCGTATGGAGTTCCGGGTGACGATACGCAGCTTCGAATAACCGCCCGTTCGAAGACCAGAGACAGTCAACAGCGGCTTGAGATCGAAGGCGGCGGAACCTGGCGGGGCGAAGATTTTGAACTTGCTTTCCAGATTGATCCACTCCTGGCGCTGGTCGATGCGAAGAATAAACGCCCATATGCGATAGCGGGCACGGCCAGCGCCGCCGGCAGCGATGCGCGCATTGCGGGCACGCTTGAAAAACCCCTGGCGCTCGAAGGCATCGACGTTACGGGGTCGCTGCGTGGTTCGGGCACTGAGCTACTTGCGGCGGCCCTGGGAAGATCGCTGCCGGAGATTCCCGCATATCACCTGGAGGGCCGACTCAAACGCGATGGCAATACCTCGCTAATCCAGAATCTCGTCGGCGGCATGGGCGTCAGCGATATTTCCGGCGATCTATCGCTAACTACCGGCCGTGAACGGATGCTGCTGCGCGCCGACCTCGTATCGGACAAGCTCGATCTCGTCCAGATATTCGGCCCCTCGGAGCCCGTCCGGAGCGGCCCGGTGATACCCGATTCGGCCATCGACGTCTGGCCGCTGCGGGCGCTCGATGCGGAAATCAGCTATAAAGCCGCGCGCATCTACGCGCCGGCTCGCACGTTCGCGCGCGTTTCTACCGCGATATTGCTCGACGACGCTCATCTGACACTTGATCCGCTGAAATTCGACTATATGGGCGGCACGTTTGATAGCCACATCGAGGTGTCGGCGAACGCGAAGCCGGTTCACACCTCGCTGGACACCAGGCTCCACAAATTGAGTCTTAACGAGATCCTGGCCAAAGCCGACGCCGCGGATCAGGCGACCGGTGTCGTGAGTGGACGCATCACCCTGGAGGGCGACGGCCGTTCGCCCGCGGATTTCGCCGCCTCCGCCGATGGCAGCGTCTGGCTGGTGATACGGGACGGGCGGATCAGCAAGATGTTGATCGAGCAAGCCGGGCTCAGCCTCATCGAGTCGCTGTCCCTGATCGACAATGCGGCATCGAAGCCAGCGTCAACGTGCACGGTCGAAGGCCCCTGGTGCGCGGGCGGAAACGAGCAGGCCGAACAGGCCGACGGTAAAAAACAGAAAGAATCGGGAACGGTGAATATCCGCTGCCTCGTTGCGGACTTCCGCGCGCGAAGCGGCGTATTGGCGGCGCGGACGCTGATTATGGATACGGCCGACACGAAGGTCGTCGGCAGCGGCACCATTGCATTAGGGTCCGAGTCGGTCGATCTCAAGCTGTTGCCGCGCGCCAAGGATTTTTCCCTCTTGGCAGGTCAGGCGCCATTACACGTCCGGGGCAGTTTCAGAAAGTTAAAAGTAGAGGTTAGCATGGCGCGAATCGCGTTCTCGCTGTTGACGCCCATAGAACGGGGTACGGCACTAGCCGCCGACTGTCGACAATTGGTCCAGGCCGTGCGGCAACCGTAATTAGCGCTTCGCAATGAAAAGCAGTCGGGCGTCGGGCCCGCGCGCCGCGCAACGAGTGCTTAGGAGTGAACCAACCTCAGCCCCGCGAAGATATGGCGTTTGTCCGGCGTGTAGAAATTGCGGAAACTTGCGCGCTTTACAACCGGCCGCGTAAGTGCGCTCCCTCCGCGCAAGGAGTAATGCGTGCCATCGAACCACGGCAGGGAGTATTCGTCGTAAGGAAAAGGTCTAAAGCCTTCGTAGCCGTAAAAAGTGTTGCCGCACCACTCCCACACGCGCCCGACGTCCCTTAAGATACCTAAGCGGCAGGCGATCTCCCATTCGTTTTCGTGCGGCAGGCGCGCCCCCGCATAGGCCGCGAACGCCGACGCTTCGTGATGCGAAACACCGTATACGGGGGCGTCGGGCGATAAGTCGAACGCACCGCGCTGATCGATCCCGAACCACTGGCCGCGACCATTCTGACGCCAGTGGTCGGGGCGCTGGCAGGCGGTTTGCTCACGCCACTGCCAGCCGGTCTCAGTCCAGTGCGCGCGGGCGTTGTAGCCGTCGTCCTCGATAAATCTCAGATATTCCGCGTTGTTGACCGGGCGCGCGGCGATATCGAATGTGCCATGCTCGATGCCGTGCGCGGGCAACTCGTTGTCGAACGCCTCGGGCCGTGCGCCTCCGATGGAGTAAATTCCCGCCGGCGCCGTAACGAATACCTCGCGCACTGGCGCTGGTTTTAGCGCTTCGGCGGGTTTGAATCGCACGTATCCATTTCCCAGCGCGCGCTGGTGGCGCGCCAGGTTGATGGTCTCGAAATGCTGACAGTGATGCTGTAGCAGGAACAGGGACAGATAATCGTCTTTCAGCAACGCGTGCCGTTGCGTTGCTGTCTCCGACAGCAGTCGCAGATTATCCGCCTGCTGGCGCCGCACGGAATCCAGAAGGTCTTGCTTGGGCGGTAGAGCCGGCCCGCGTTGCGGCTTCGGGCTATTGGCGGGGATGTAATAATGCGCCAGCGGTTTGGTGAGACTATCGTCGCCAAGTACCACCTCGCGCAGCCAGTAGTTTTCGATGAACGTGCAATGTCCCAGATGCCAGCCGATAGGGCTTAAATCGACATGGAACTGAGCGCGATAATCCTCATCGTTCAGATCCTCGACCAGCGCGCACAGATCGCTTTGCACGGTGCGCAGAGGCGCCGCGTCAACTGGAAGCCTCACAGCCGAATCAGTTCGGGCGGCTGTTCGGGGTCCAGAATCAGCAGATGATGCTCGGGCACGGGCTGCCAGAATTCCCCTTCCGTAAGCCGCTCGGACGCGATGATTTGCGCGCCTTCGTCGAAGGATTCGTCGTCAGTGGTAAAATAGAGGCTGGGACACTCGGCATTCAGCGCGTGGCGCGTGGCGTAGAGCCGCTCGCCATCGGTGAGCAATACATTGAGCAGTACCTTGCGGCCGTCCAGCCACTCGTCGATCAGCTCGAGCGCCGCGCGGATCGCGTTTTCCAGGGTTAATTCATCGTCGCTCGCCAGCAACTGGCGCAACAGCGCGAAGATGTATTCGGAGTCGGTATTGCCGCCGATACCCGCCTCGACCCCGGTGCTCAAAAAATGCCGGATGCGCCCGCGCAGAGTTCGATCGAAATCTTCCACATAGCCGTTGTGCATGAACTGCACGCCGTCGTGGGTGAAAGGTTGGGTGTTGGCTGAACCGGTGCGGTAAGGTGACGTCGCGCTGCGCACCATCGCCATCCACAGCGGATTAGTCAGCGTACGCGCAAGCGCGGGCAGATTGATGTCCGACCAGATCGGCATCTGGTTGACGTAGGTCGCAGGCGTGCCATCGGCGGCATACCAGCCGAGGCCGAAGCCGTCCGCGTTTAGGCGCGCGAATTTCAGTTCGCGCGGCGCCCAGGATTGTTCGTACAGACTATGGCTGGGATCCAGTAAAAACCGCTGCAACAACACGGGCGGACCCAGATAGGCGGCTAGGCGGCACATACGATTCGCTCACTGAATTTCGACAGAAGTTCGACCGCATGGTAGCTTTTTTGCATGCTTATCGCATCTTCATGCTGGAACGAGAAAACAAAATGCAGATCCCCGCCGAGATCGAATTCGGAAAATTCACCTGTCAACACGTGCCGCCCGAGCGTTCGCTGCCTTCCCTGGCGGAAGACACGCGCGCCGGTCTGCTCACGCCGCCGCGTTCCCTGTCACCGAAGTATTTTTACGACAGCTACGGCTCCGAGCTGTTCGATCAGATCTGCGTGACGCCAGAATATTACGTGACGCGCACCGAGGACGCGCTGCTGGCGGCACAGGGCGGCGACATCATTGATCTTGCCCGGCCGGAGCATATCGTCGAACTTGGTAGCGGCGCCTCGCGCAAGACGCACCATCTGCTGGAAGCCTGCGAAGCGCGCGACATGCGTTGTACGTACTGGCCGTACGACGTGTGCGAATCCATTCTAATCGAGGCCGGGCAGCGTCTGATGGGCGCTTACCGCTGGCTGGATGTCAACGCACTGGTGGGTGACTACCACGCCGGGTTCGAGCATCTGCCCGACCCGCAAGGCCGGCGCCTGTTCGCGTTTCTGGGCAGCACCATCGGCAACTTCGATCGGCCGCAGGCGGTCGCGCTGTTAACCGAACTGTGCGCGAAGATGC
>JACCYU010000139.1 GCA_013696315.1 Gammaproteobacteria bacterium
GCGCGAACCAGGCCGGTCTTATCAACGAGGGATCGGCGCGCGAAGCCGCCACACCAACCGCGATCAGCGGCGCGGCGACCGCGACCACCATCATGTGCATCGCCATGTGGGCGGTGAAGGAATGGCCCAGGAACCTCGGCAACGCACCGCTCCAGGCGATGGCAAGTGCGGCGAAGCCCAGCAGCAGCGGCGTTCGATGCATCATCGGCAGCTCGTGATGATCAGTGCCGGCAGCGCGACATAGAAGGTCGCGACAAAGGAGAGGCCGCACAGCAGCATCGTCGCGTAGCCCAGAAAACGGCGGCGGTCGGTGCGCGTATCGTCATCGTGCGGAGGATCTTCGGCGCCGAACCCCCAGTTCCGATAAGCATGCAGACCGGCATGTACGATCAGGCCCAGAGCGATCACGGTGATGATTGCGACGGTTAGACGCACGGTCCCGAGGTTCGCATCGATGTCGCCGGATTTCGCGCAGTAAACCGCGCCGACCACGTAACTCAATAGAAAATGGGTGGCCCACACGGTCGGCCCGGCGATGAGAAACCACAGACTGTCGCGGCTGGCCGGCATCTTAGGTCACCAGAGGGAACAGTGCGATCACTGCGAAGGTTACTACCGTCGTGATCGCCATGAAGTGCCAGTACAGCGACACGTTCCAGATGTCGATGTCGTACTCGTTGGTTAACTTGCCGGCCCAGCTTCCCGCCACGCAGTAGAGCTGCATGATGATGCCCAGCGCCGCGTGGCTCGCGACCCAGATGACCAGCACCCACACAGTCGCCGGATAGACGCTCTTCGCAGCCACCATGCCTGACGTCAACGGACCCCAGATATATCCCGCGCCACCGCCAGCGGTAAGGACAGCGCCCGCGATAAGCGCCAGCCGAAACGCCTTGGCGTTGCCCGCGCGGTTCCAGCGACGCGCCATTTGCGTGACTCCCCACGAGGTCATCAGCAGCGCGCTCGCGATGAGCGGCAATGTCACGCCGGGCGCCGCGTCGGGCGGCGGGAAATCATCGTGTATGGTCCAATAAAAAAAATATGCGAACACCACACTCGCGAACGCCGTCATGTCGCCGATCATAGTGATGAACATGGCCCACCAGCCCACTGATTTCGGGCCGGACACGTAAAGCGGCAGGGTTAATCCCAGGCCCACGTCTTTGTCCGGCTTTTCCGGCACCATCGCCGTGCCGTCCCAAAGCCACTTGACAATCGCACCCAGCGCGAACACCCCCGACACGAGCGCCGCCAGATACCAGTGAAACGTGGTGAAGATAAACACGCCACCGGTCAGGAACGCGGCCGCCATGGTGATGAAGGTATTGCCCGGCACGCGCAGACACTGGATGGGCGTGGCATCGAGCACCGACGTGACCATCGTTTCGCGTTTCCCCTCTTCCGCGTCCGGCAGATAAAAGCGGCCCTCGTCGACGTTCTTTACGAAGTCCGGCTGATCCCACAGCGGATAGCGGCTCTCGACGATGGGGATGGAACGCACGCCCCAGTCCGCGCCGGGCATCTCGGTCAGCCATTCCAGCGTGCCGGCGTTCCAGGGATTCCGCTGCGCATATGGCTCCCTGCGCCTGGGCCGCAGCACATCCCACACGAACACGAGCACGCCGATTGCGAACATGAAGGCGCCGACGGTCGAGATAAGGTTCAGCCACTCCCAACCGAGCCGTTGCGGATAGGTGACCACGCGTCGCGGCATGCCGAGCAGCCCGGTGAAGTGCATCGGAAAGAAGGAGACGTTGAAGCCGACGAACATCAGCCAGAAGGCGAGCTTACCGAGTTTGTCGGAGAGCTTGCGACCCCTGACGAAGGGGAAGAAATAGTAGACACCGGCGAAAATCGGAAACAGCGCGCCGCCGATCAGTACGTAATGCAGGTGCGCGACGATGAAATAGGAATCGTGCGCCTGCCAGTCGAACGGCGCGAGCGCGACCATCACGCCGGTCAGGCCGCCGATGACGAAGATCGCCAGGGTGCCGCTGACGTACAGCATCGGCACGCAGTAAATCACGCGCCCCGCCAGCAGGGTCGCGAGGAAGCAGAATATCTGCACGCCGGTCGGGATCGCGACGGCTTCCGAGGCCGCCGAGAAAAACCCCAGCGAGATCGCCGGCAGACCCGTAGCAAACATGTGGTGCACCCATAGGCCGAAGCTCAGAAACCCGGTGCCCACGGCTGCCAGCACGATCCAGGTATAGCCGACGATGGGCCGCCGCGCGAAGGTCGGCACGATCATGGCCACAAGCGCGATCGCCGGCAGGAAGATGATATAGACCTCGGGATGGCCGAAAATCCAGAACAGGTGCTGCCACAGGATGGGATCGCCGCCGCGCGCGGGATCGAAGAACGGCCAGTCCAGCAGTCGCTCCATCTCGAACAGGATATCGCCGGCGATCAGCGGTGGGAACGCGAACAGGATCATGGCCGCCACCACCAGCAGATACCAGGAGTACAGCGGCATGAGATTGATGCGCATGCCAGGCGGCCGGCACTTGAGAATGCCGATGATGATCTCCACTGCCGCCGCGATCGAGGCGACCTCGATAAACGACAGCCCCAGCATCCAGATGTCGGCGCCGATGCCGGACTGCTCGACGTCGGTCGTGAGCGGCGGGTACATGAACCAGCCGCCGCTGGGCGCGGCGCCGAAAAAGATCGAGCCACAGACGAACACGCCGCCCAGCAGAAAGCTCCAGTAGCCGAACGCGGACAGGCGCGGAAACGGCAGGTCGCGCGCGCCGAGCATCTCCGGCAGGATCAATATCGACACCGCTTCGAAGATCGGAATCGCGAACAGGAACATCATCACCGTGCCGTGCAGGGTGAAGACCTGGTTATAAACTTCAGCCGACAGAAAGTCGTTCTCGGGCACCGCCAGCTGCGTGCGGATCAACAGCGCCAGCACGCCGGCGAACAGAAAGAACGCGAACGCGGTGACCGTGTACCAGACACCGATTTCGGAATTGTTGACCGCCGACCAGTAGCGGAAGCCTTTGCCGCTCGCCCAGACCTGCTTCAGACGCTCCGCCTGCGCGCGCCGGTGGGCGGGATCGTCCTGCGGCGAGGCGTGGGCAGTATTGTTCATTCGAGACTTTCCAGATACGCGGCGATCGCGTCGATATCCTTGCCCGGCAGCATGCCGAACGACGGCATGCGCACGCCGGGCTTGATGCGTTGCGTTTGTGCGATGAAGCGGGCGATGGATTTTGTGTTGCTCACAAGCGTGCCCGCGCCGATGGTGCGGCGACTGCCGACATGGGTCAGATCCGGACCGATCACGCCCCGGGCGCGCGTACCGCGGACAGTGTGGCAGGCGCCGCAACCGGTCACCAGAAACAGATTACGGCCTTTTTCAATTCGCGGCGCGCGCGGCGTGGCGGCCGGGCGCGCCTCCTGCTCAAGCCATTGTGCGAATTTATCGCGCGGCATCACGACCACTGAGAACGCCATCAGCGCGTGCGCCGTGCCGCAATACTCGGCGCACTGTCCGCGGTAAACGCCGGTCTCGGTGGGCTCCAGCACGATGCGATTGATGCGTCCGGGAATCATGTCCACCTTGCCGGCGAGCGAGGGAATCCAGAACGAATGAATCACATCGGGACTGGTCAGGATGATCTCGCTTCTCTGACCGACCGGCAGCCGTATCTCGTTGGCGCTGGTCACCGGCGCAGCGCGGCCAGGCGGAGAATATTTCACCCGCCACCACCACTGTTCACCCGACACCTCGATGCGCAAGCCACCCCCCGGCGCGCGCAAGGCCGGCATCAGCGCCAGCCCGTAGATCAGTAACGCGCCCAGCACCGTTACCGGAAACACCACGCCGCCCCACACGATCAGCCGGCCCGCCGCCTTCTCGCTGTGCGCCTGCGGATTGAGCCGCGTGACGTAGATCGCGAAACCAATGACCAGCGTCCAGATGAGCCCCGCCCCGATCAGCATCACCCAGAACAACTGCGCAACCCACGCGGCCTCCAGACCGGAGGGCGCGAGCGCGGACTGCGGTCCGGCGCAGCCGGCGAGAATGAGGACGGACGCACCGATAAACCAAACATGAACGCGACTCGGCCAGCGGCCTGCGCGTGGAGCCTGCGCAAGGCCGCGGACCGGCGCCATGGCGCCTTCGCACCCGTTCGAGATTCGTTAAAACTTCCAGGAGCCGCCGTGCTCGGCGCACAGAACGGGCGACCAGTGACATGGCCTCCCATTCAGATGCAGCATTCCCTGTTACAGAGTCAGCAAGAACGCGACTAGGTTTTTCTTCTCGGCCGCGGTCAGTTTCGTGCCGAGGACGACGTTGAAGAATTCAACCGTGTCGTCTAGGGTCAGCAGCCGGCCGTCGTGCAGATAGGGGGGAGAATCCTTGATGCCGCGCAACGGGAAGGTTTTGATCGGACCATCGCCCGATGCTTTCTTGCCGTTGATCATCTGCGTCTTGTAAAAGCGCTCGGTCTGCAGATCGTGCATCATGTTGTCGGTGTAGAATGGCGGCTGATGGCAGCTTCCGCACTTCCCCTTGCCGAAGAACAGTTCCTGCCCGGCCATTTCGGATTGGCTCGCCTTCGCGGAATCGAGATTCCCGATAATGTCGAGCTTGGGCGCCGGTGGGAAATCTAGTATTGACTGAAACTCCGCCATGTTGGCAACCTCGCTGCCGCGCTCGAGGATGTTCACGCCTTTCTTGGTCGCAATCACGTTGTCGCCGTCGAAATACGCGCCGCGTTGCTCGAACTCCGTGAAGTCCTCGATGCTGCGCAACGACCGCTGCGAGCCAAACAAACGCTGAATGTTCACGCCGCGCAAGGTCGGTATATCGAGGCGGCGCCTGGATTCCTGCGGCCGTGTCTGCGGATCCAAGTGGGTCGCGGCATTGGTATGGCCGTTCGCGTGGCAATCGAAACAGGTGACGCCCAGACTCGGCCGCTCGGAGCGGCGGTCGGCGGTCAAATTGAACTGCTGCTGGGGCGCCGGCGTGACCAGCAACCGGACACCGTCCAACTGCTTCGGCGTCAGGGTGCCGTTGAACAACTCGTAATAGTTTTGGGTGGTGACCAGCTGGCCTTTGGTAACATCGCCGAGATCGGGGCGGGTTGTCAGAAACATTGGTGGGGGAAACTCGGGCAGCAGATGATCCGGCAGGTCTAACTCCAGATCGAAGCGCGTCAGGTTGCGGAGAACTTCGCCCTCCTGTTTCTTGATTTCGTCGATGTGAAACTGAGGAAACACCATGCCACCTTCGGCGTGGTTAGGATGCGGTAACGGCAGAAAACCGGCCGGGAACAACCCCTGGTCGCGGATTTTTTCGGGGCTCATGCTCGCGAGTTGCTGCCAGGTCACACCGCTCGGTAATTTGATGCGTACGCCTGCCTGAATCGGCTTGCCATTGGTCATCGTGACGTTCTTTGCGGGCCGGTCACTCAAATCGTAACGCTGGTCGAGCAGCTTCTTTTGGCGTGCCATGATCTCGGGTTTGGCCGCTTCCATGCGGGCCTTGGTGCTCGCGAAACTTTCCTCCTCGACAACCGGAGCGTAGCTCGATGGCGGCGGCGGCTCCTGCTGGTCAGCCGCCGGAGCGGCCGTAGAAAAAACAAGGGCGGTCGCGAATATTCCGCCGACCGCCCAATTTACCGGGTTGTTCTGTATCTGATTCTCTGTCATGACTCTCTCCTAGTGATCGCTTGCATTGAGACCTTCAGGACCATCTCGTCGTGACCCGTGAGCGTCAGCAACGCCGTATGGATGATCGAGCGCCCGTCGTGCGGTTCACTGCAGAGAAGTAGTCCATTTCCGACAATTAATCCAATTTAATTATGAAATTGTTGAGATCGTTTACTTGAATGGTGCGGCGCCGCGATCACGTATTTTCCATCCGGCGTCAAAGCGAAGTCTTCGTATTTGGTGGCCGCCTTGATCATGGGTTCGGTGTAGTACCTGAACGTCTCCAGCCGCATCGCGCCGTCGCTGTAATCGATGGAAATCAGCGCCGAACGCGCCGCGCCGAGAATGGCTTGTCGCCCGCGAAGATGAGCCATGTAGGTGGATAAAACCCGCCGGCTCGTCTGACAAGTACACGCAAGCTTTGCGGGCGTATCCACCGACCGCGGTGGGTGAGCCAGGGCTTCCAAGCGTTGCCGGGAGCACAACGCGCCGGAAGTCCGGGCCGGGGTTTCCAGAATCGCTGAAGTTCGCCACGGATGGCTACTCGGTGCTTGGATTCGGCGCCACGCGCCCGAATTACGGGGCCACGCTTAATCCACCCTGCATAACATTGATTCACCTGAATTGATGCAGAGGCATAAAAAATTTTGTGACAGCCCCCGCTTCGGGTATGGTTGGCGCTCGCGGGCATCGCCGCCAGCATATCGATCAGGATTCGATTCTCGGCAGGAGGGACGTTGGCAGAAGCGAACCGACAGCAGGGCCGCCAGGCGGGGAACTCCGAAGCAGGCGCGCCCGGCCTCAAGGCCAACGCGATAGGGTTTATCAGCGTGCTGGTGATCGGGCTTGCCTCCACAGCGCCGGCCTACTCGCTGGCGGCGGTCATCGGCGTGGTCGCGGTGCTGGTGGGGGTACACGCACCGGCAGCCTTGTTGACGAGCTTTATCCCCATGTTCTTCATCGCCGCGGCCTTTTATTACATGAACCGGGCTGATCAGGATTGCGGTACGTCATTCTCCTGGGTAACGCGCGCGATGGGGCCCTGGATCGGCTGGATGGCGGGCTGGGCGGTGTGTGCCACAAGCATCCTCGTGATCGGCTCGCTGGCCGACGTCGCCGCCCGTTATACCTATCTGCTATTCGACCTCGACGTGCTGGCTGCCTCGAAAGTGGCCGTCACCATTCTGGCCGTCGCCTACATCGCCGTGCTGACATCGATCGCCGTCGTCGGCATCGAACCGTCCGCGCGCCTGCAAGACGTGCTGATCGTCGCGCAGGTTCTGGCGCTGCTGCTCTTCGCCAGCGTCGCCCTGATCAGCGTCTACAATGGCACCGCGCCGGAGGGTTCGCTACAGCCGGAACTCTCCTGGTTCTCCCCTTTCGCGATCTCCAGTCCGGATGCCCTTATTGGCAGCCTGTTGATCGGCGTATTCATCTACTGGGGCTGGGAAAGCTCGGTGAACAGCACCGAGGAGAGCACGCACAGCGCGACCGCGCCGGGACTGGCCGCGATCTGCGCCACGATCATCCTGCTCATTACTTATCTTTCGGTGAGTACCGCGGTCGTGGCCTACGCGGGTCTCGAGACCGTGCAGGGATTCGCCGACAACGACGCGATCTTAAGTGAAGTCGCCACCGACGTGCTGGGTTCGCCGTGGGACAAGTTTGTCGTGCTGGCCGTGCTGACCTCGGCGCTGGCCGCCACACAGACCACGATTATTCCCTCCTCGCGTACCACGCTCTC
This sequence comes from Gammaproteobacteria bacterium, assembly GCA_013696315.1. NCBI lineage: Bacteria > Pseudomonadati > Pseudomonadota > Gammaproteobacteria > Gammaproteobacteria bacterium. Next base: position 7,415 of record JACCYU010000139.1, read on the forward strand.
GATGGCGCGCGCGCACGCGATGCCGAAAGCGCTGGGGCGCATTCATCCCCGCTTCCAAACGCCGCACATCTCGACCATCATCACC
>JACCYU010000140.1 GCA_013696315.1 Gammaproteobacteria bacterium
GTCGCACACTCATTTGATAGAGCTGTTCCAGAGGCGCCGGCAAAGGGCCGGTGCCTCTGGGGCCTCTGTCGCGATCGTGCCCCAAGCCCGAAAGCTATGCACGATATCCGCAACGTTAGCTGATGGCAGGAACCGGGGCCACTGGCCCCGGTTCCACCAACGAAACCGATGATCGATCTTTTCTGCCGCCGCCAGTCGGAGCGTACGCTGCTCTTTCCTGTGGCCTTGTGACGGTGGCGGTCGTCGTGCCTCATGTCATCGATTTTCTTCAAAGCAAATGCAGCCGATGCGTGGGAGAATCCCGTTATCGGCGGCATATCTGTTCATTGCAACTTAATGCCTAGTGGCAGCGCCCATGAGTCCTACCAGCCGCTATGACGTGATCATCATTGGCAGCGGCGCCGGCGGAGCGACGTTGGCCTGGCGGCTCGCGGCAACGCAAAAAAGCGTGCTGGTTCTGGAACGCGGCGACTACCTGCCGCGCGAAGCGGAGAACTGGAATTCAGACGCTGTTTTCGTCCGCAACCGCTATAAGACGCGCGAGGAGTGGCTCGATCGTCGAGGACGCAAATTCAAACCGGCGACGCACTATTGCGTAGGTGGCAATACCAAAGTTTACGGCGCGGCCCTGTTCCGCCTGCGCGAACGTGATTTTACCGAGACCATACACGAAGACGGGATCTCTCCCGCATGGCCGATAAGCTATGCCGATCTGGCGCCGTATTACCTGGCGGCCGAACGCCTGTATCAGGTGCACGGCCGTCGCGGCAGCGATCCCACCGAACCGCCGTGCGATGCGGATTGCAATCACCCGCCGGTCATCCACAGCCGGCGATGCAGGCGCTATTCGACAGCCTTACGCGCAGGGGCAGCCGACCTTTTCCGCTCCCGCTTGCGCTACGACTCGATGAAAGCCGGCCACAAACCAGCCCGTGCATCAAGTGCGCGACCTGCGATGGTTTCCCATGCCTGCTGCATGCCAAGGCGGATGCTGAGGTGATTTGCATGCGCCCGGCACTCGCGAAAGGCAATGTCACCTTACTGACGGGCCGGTATGTCGAGCGCCTGGAAACCAGCGCGTCGGGCCGCGAGGTAACCGCGGTGCAAGCGCGCTGCGGTACAGAGCCCGAAACGTACGCGGCCGACATCGTGGTAGTCGCCTGCGGCGCGATCAACTCGGCCGCCTTGCTGCTGCGCTCCGCCAACGACCCTCACCCGAACGGGCTCGCCAATTCCTCGGGCGTCGTCGGTCGACATTACATGTGCCACATCAACTCCGCGGTTGCTGGGCTGATGCGAGCGCGAAACCCGACGCGCTTTCAGAAGACCTTCGGCTTGAATGATTTCTATAATGGAGATGGGGAAAGCAAGGTTCCGCTCGGGCATATACAGATGCTGGGCAAGCTGGACGGTGCTCAGCTGGCGCCGCAGGCGCCGATACCCGTGCCACGGCGGCTGCTTGATGCCGTCGCCCACCATACGATCGACTTCTGGCTGATAAGCGAAGACCTGCCGCAGCCTGAAAACCGCGTTACGATCGATCCCACTGGCGCCATACGCCTCAGTTACCAGGCCAACAATCTTGGCGCGCATCGCCAGCTGCGGCGGCGTTTTCAACAAGCGCTGAAATCCGCTAATCATCCAATGCCGCTGCTGTCGCGGCGGGCTTATATCGGCCAACAGATTCCGCTTTCCGGCGTTGCGCACCAATGCGGCACTGTTCGGTTCGGGCGCGATCCCGCGAGCTCCGCGCTGGATATCACGTGCCGTGCCCATGCCGTAGACAATCTCTATGTCGTCGATAGCGCCTTCTTGCCGTCCAGCAGCGCGGTCAATCCGACCTTGACGATCGTCGCCAACGCGCTGCGGGTAGGCGATGTCATCGCGGAGCGGCTTGCCTGATGGCGGGTGAAACCGTGCCGCGCTGCGCCGGAGTGCGCCTGACGGTAGCCGATCTCGAGCGGTCTGCGGCTTTTTACGTCGATGTCCTCGGCTTCGAAGGTATGGCGGCCACAGCGGACGAGATTGAGCTACGGATGGGAGAAATGAGATTGGCCTTACGGCGGGCAGCGCCGCAGGCGTTGCGCCCCATGCCGCCCGACAGCCGCGCCAACGACCGCTGGTTTCGGCACATCGCGATCGTGGTTCGCGACATGGGGGCCGCCTTCGAGCGCCTGCGGACGTACGGCGTCGAGCTGATTTCATCCGCGCCGCAGACCCTGCCCGATTGGAATCCCGCCTCGGGCGGCATCGAAGCGTTGTACTTCCGCGATCCGGACGGCCACCCGCTCGAGCTGATTCGCTTTCCGCCGGACAAGAGAAAAGCGGCGTGGCGTGGGACAAACGAAGAGCTTTTTCTCGGCGTCGATCACAGCGCTATCGTGGTCGCGTACACCACGGCAAGCGTCGCTTTTTATCGCGATGAAATCGGTCTTTCGGTGATCGCTGAGGCGCACAACTTTGGTGCCGAACAGGCGGCGTTGAGTGGGCTACCGGGTGCTTGCGTTCAAGTGACCTCCCTGCTCGGCCGCGGCACGTTCGGACTCGAGCTTATGGAATACCTGGCCCCGCGGGGAGGTCGGCCGATGCCGGCGGATACCGGCGCAGATGACTTGTGGTGGACGGAAACGCTCATCGAACTAGATAGCCCGGAAGGAGAACGGCGACTGCTCCGCGATCCGGATGGACACACAGGAGAGATGCGATGAGTTGGTCACTCGCACCGCTGGCGCTGCTGTGCGGCGTTTTTGTCACGACTCAGATTGCCAGCAACACGCTGCTGGGCGAGAGCCTGGGCAATCTCTATTTGCCAGCCGCGGTCAATATGCTGGTCGGCTTCTGCCTTACCAGCGTGCTGGTCTGGGCCGTAACCGATACGGCGCCGGCTGCGGCGATGATCCGAGCCGCGCCGTGGTGGACGTGGATCGCCGGCGGTCTTCTGGGGACGATGTATCTCACCGGCAGTATTCTGCTCGCGCCAAAACTGGGCGCCGCGGCGCTGATCGGGTTCGTAGTCTCCGGCCAGCTGATCTGGGGGGTGCTACTCGATCATTTCGGTTGGATCGGCTTCGAGCAGCACGACGCGAGCATCGCGCGCCTGATCGGCTGCGGCTTGATGCTGGGCGGCGTGTTCCTGATCGCGAAGTTTTGAGTGTTCAAAGATAAGGAGAATGCAATGGATTTTGGTCTTTCGAAGAAAGTAGTGGTTATCACGGGCGCGGATGGCGGCATCGGCAAGGCGATGGTGCGGGCGTTCCTGGCGGAAGACGCGCAGGTTGCCGCGATCGGACATCAGCGTAAGCGCATCGACGAAACCGCCCGCGAAATGTCTGAAAACGGCGGCAGGATCGAACCGTTCGTGGCCGATCTGACCGAAGCGCGCTCGGTCACCCATCTAACCCAGGCAGTGCTCGAGCGTTTCGGCACTGTGCACGTGCTGGTCAATGCCGCCGGCGGCGTCGGAAAGTTTGCTGGCTTCGACAAACTTAACGACGAAGATTGGCACAAAGACATCGAGCTCAACCTGATGATCGCAGTGCGGGCAACACGCGCCTTTCTCCCGGCAATGCGGAAACAAAAATGGGGACGCATCATCAGCATCGCCTCGGAATCGGGTGTCCAGCCGGACGCCGATATTCCCAACTATAACGCCGCCAAGGCGGCATTAATCGCCTTCGGCAAAAGCATCTCCAAGGCTTATGCCATGGATGGCGTTCTCGTCAACTCGGTCTCTCCCGCTTTCATCAGGACGCCTCTGGTCGAGCGTATGCTGCAGGAACGGGCGGACGCAGAAGGTACGAGTTTTGACGAAGCGCTCGAAGCGTTTTTGAAAAACGAACGGCCGCACATCGAACTCCATCGCCCCGGCAGTCCCGACGAGGTTGCCGCGGCTGTCGTCTTTCTCGCCTCCGAGCAGGCGAGCTTCATCCTCGGGAGCAATCTGCGCGTGGACGGCGGCTCGATCGCGACCACATAGGTAAACGGCGCAGCTAACGATTGTTGATTTTGTCCACCAGACGGTATCCGCCATACCAGGATAAAGTTTATGGACCCCAGAAATACGATCAGCCTCGCCGGCCAGAAGGCGCTCGTGACCGGCGCCAATTCAGGCATCGGCGCGGCCATCGCGCGCGCGCTTGCCTCAGCCGGCGCCGCAGTCGGCGTCAATCACCGCGGCAAGCAGGAAGCCGCGGACAAGATCGTCCGCGAGATTCGTGATCACGGTGGTGAGGCGACCGCGCTTAAGGCCGACGTCTCGCGCGAAGATGAAATACTAAAGATGTTTGACGATTTCATCGACGCTTTCGGGCGCATCGACATCGTGGTCGCCAACGCCGGCATACAGAAGGATGCGCCGGTAACGACGATGACGATCGATGACTGGCGCGCCGTTATCGAGGTTAATCTTACCGGTCAGTTCTTGTGTGCGCGCGAGGCGATTCGTCGATTTCTCGCGCAAGGCGAATCACCCGTATCGAAGGCCCATGGCAAGATTATTTGCATGAGTTCGGTGCACCAGCTTATTCCCTGGGCGGGGCATGTGAACTATGCCGCCTCAAAGGGTGGCATCCAGCAGATGATGAGAACCTTGGCGCAAGAGGTCGCCGAGCACAAAATCCGTGTGAACGCCATCGCACCCGGCGCGATCAAGACGGAGATCAACCGCGAAGAGTGGGAGGATCCGGAGGCGCGGCTCAAGCTCCTGAAACTGATCCCTTACGGCCGCCTCGGCGAGACCGACGACGTCGCGAAAGCGGCGATATGGCTGGCATCCGACACGTCGGACTACGTCACGGGCACGACACTGTTCGTGGATGGCGCGATGAGTCTGTATCCGGCCTTCCGCGATAATGGCTGAACGCGCGGGCAAAAGCGTCGGGAGTTATCGGCCGATAGGCGATTACGCGGCGATCGGCGACTGTCACGGCGGCGCGCTGATCGCTTCGGACGGCCGCATCGACTGGTGCTGTCTCGAGCGCTTCGATTCCGACCCGGTCTTCTGCCGTTTGCTCGACGATCATAAAGGCGGGTTTCTCGACCTAAAACCACGGGCGCAATTCAAAAGCAAGCGAGCATATCTCGATGGCACGAACATCCTGCGCACCGAATTCCGCACGGAATCGGGCTGCCTGGCGGTGACTGATTTCATGCCGGTGGGCCGGAAACCCAACGCCAGCGCGCACGATTATGTCAGCCTGAATGCCCCGAAATGGCTGATCCGCAGGATTGAGGGGCTGGAAGGCGAGGTCGAACTCGACTGTGTTTATCGGCCGAGCGTCGTGTTCGCCCGGGAGCGTGCGCAACTGTCGATGGCCGGCAACGCCATCGTTGTCGGCGGCGACGGAGCGATGCTCCAATCCGACCTTGCGTTCACGATCTCCGGCGATCGCGCCGAAGCAAAGGCCACGGTTCACTCCGGCGACGTGCGCTTTATCGTCGTGATGGCAAAACCTGCATCCGTCACGCGCGAACGAGTCGACGAATTGCAGGCGATAACTACCGCATTCTGGCGCGAATGGCTCAGTTACTGCCGGTACAAAGGCCCGTATGTCGAGGCCGTCAAACGCAGCGCCCTGGCTTTGAAGCTCATGACCTATGCGCCGACCGGCGCGGTTGTTGCCGCCCTTACGACCTCCCTTCCCGAACATCTCGGCGGCGAACGTAATTGGGATTATCGCTTCTGCTGGATCCGCGACGCGAGCCTGACACTGTTCTCTCTCGCCTCGCTCGGCTACGCGAGCGAGGCGACCCAGTTTTACGGGTTCCTGCGCGAAGCATCGATGCGCTCGTTCCCCGATCTTCAAGTCCTGTACGGGATCGGCAGGGAGCGCGACGTCAAAGAGCAATGCCTGGATCATCTCGAAGGTTACGCGGGCTCCCGACCGGTGCGGACCGGCAACGGCGCGTACGACCAGCGGCAGACGGATCTTTACGCTTACGTGATGGAAGGCGTACTGACCTTTAAGGCGCTGGGCGGCAAGATCGCGGCAAAGGACAAGCAGATGTTCGAGAAGCTGGTTGAGTTTCTTACCCACTGCTGGTCGGAGACAGACTTGGGAATCTGGGAGATACGCGGGGCGCCGCAGCACTTCGTGCATTCGAAGGCATCGTGCTGGGCGGCAGTCGATAGGGCGATACGGCTGTTCGGCGAGCAAGACGACTGGATTAGCTTGCGCAGCCGCATCCTGGACGAAACGCTTGCTCATGGCCGCAGCGCTGACGGCGACCATTTGTGCCAATCCTTTTCAGGGACGGTGTCGGACGCCTCGCTGCTGCTGCTGCCGGCGATTGGATTTCCGGCGGATGAGCAGTTATTGCGCCGGACGCTCGATGCGGTACAGAAAGAGTTGCGCAAAAGCGACTTCGTCTGGCGCTACCGGGGCGAGGACGGACTCGAAGGCAAGGAAGCGCCGTTTCTCGTGTGCAGCTTCTGGCTGGTCGATGCACTGTTATTCGCGACCCGGCCGCTTGAGGCGAAGGCGCTCTTCGAAGCGCTGCTCGCCCGCGCCAATGATGTTGGCTTATACGCCGAGGAGATGGATGACCAGACCGGCGCCTTTCTCGGCAATTTCCCCCAGGCCTTGACCCATATCTGCTTGATCGGCAGCGCGGTCAATTTGGAGCTTTTCGCCAGGGGAGGCGTCGATGCGCTGCGCGGCACCTACGCCGATCGCGCAAAACGTTATGTCAGGGCGACGATCGGCTGGCGCGGCGTGCTCGCCGGTCTTTGGTATCACCGGTTTATGTTTCGGTTATTCTCTTCTCGTAAATCGCGGTTTTACACCAGCGCTGGGTCTAAGCCACCGCATCACGTAAAATAATGGCTCGCGGCCACGCCGGGCCAACGATGGCATTTCGATATTGCAATGCCACACGGGGTCCGCAACATAGTGTGTGCGCTATCGAACAGACAGTCAATTCTGAAACAAGTATTACTCTTTCAATTCCTTCGTTCTAAACGCTGACACGGTGGAAAACAGCGGTGAGTCCCTGCATTGACAACGCAGTAGTTTTCACCCAGCCTGCACCTTGAAATCTATGGATTAGTCTGCCGTTCCTTGACGATGGTGGTACGTTAGTTGCGTGTAATATCTGCGAGTCAACGGATTGAGATTTATCCTGCTGCGCAGAGCGGTGAATCACCGATCGTGGCGGCCATGCTAACGCTAGAATTTTTGCTCCTGTGGGAGTAACTTCAGTGAGGCTGGGCAACGCGCATCGAGGCTCCTGCACAAAACGCTGTGGCGATAACTCATGGAAGGCGCCTTGCGATGCCTTCGGACTCAAAGGTGATGTTATGAGCTCGACCCCTCCTGAACGGCCCATCTTGATTGTGGAAGATGATGAGAAGACATCTTCCCTCTTATCAATATATCTTGCGAGGGAGGAATTTAGGACAATTGCCGCATACGAGGGCCGACAGGCCTTGGACCTGGCCAGGCAGCACAATCCTATCTTCGCGATCCTTGACCTGATGATACCTAACATAGATGGCTGGGAGGTTTGCCAGGAACTGAGACGTTCTTCCGATATCCCTATCATGATCCTGACGGCGCGGGGGGATACACAGGATCGCATCATAGGACTGACGTTGGGCGCGGATGACTACGTCGTAAAGCCCTTCAGCCCCAGGGAAGTAGTCGCAAGAGTAAAGGCCATTCTACGTCGCGCGCAGCCCGACTCGTCGGAGGCAAAGAGTTTGTTGTCACACCATGGGCTTGTTATGGATATACATAAGCGCAAAGTGACCTTGCACGGCGATATCGTTTCACTGACTCCCTCCGAGTTCAAGCTTCTGCAGGCCCTTATGACCGCGCCTGGGCGGATCTTCATGCGGGACGAACTGTTGAATCGCCTCTATCCGACCGGCGGAGTGGTCGTTGACAGAGTCATCGACGTTCACATCGGGAACCTACGACAAAAAATCGAGCAGGATCCATCCAAGCCTCGTTATATATTGACTGCAAGGGGCCTCGGCTATCAATTCGCCGATCGCGATGGACCGGAGCAACTTGATATACATGGGACTCTTCGACCTGACAACGCTAGCTACTCCGAGCGTGCGAGCGCTTTTGCACAAGCTAGGCGGCGCGGCGAGGAATGAATCGCCCCCAATTCGGTCGAACGTTCCACGATACAAATCTAAGGTGAGCTTCGCCAGACCTGGATGATTGCTCCATGCGGGCGGCAGATCCGGACCGGCCGCAGTCCGGGCTCGACGAGAGTCAGTGGTAGCCTGTGGGAGGACCCGCAACTGGCAAGCTCGAGGTCGACAGCATCTCCGGATTGGGCTACTACCGCATCTACCGGACATTGAGCATCCAGCCTTTGAAACTTGCGTCTGGCTCACTCTTCCGGTGTGAGTCGACTGGCAGCCCCTCTTTACCAAATCCTTATCTGATCCTTATCCCACCTTTATAACGGTGTGCGATTCTGTGGGATGCAATCTCTGCCAACGCGTATTAGCGCAGTGACTAATGGCAGTCAGTGCGATCGGTCAGCCTTTGATCGCAAGGGCGGAGCGCCATTTGGTTCGGCCAAACACTCCGAACTACGGAAAAAATGGGCGAAGAACCGGCGCCGGAATGTCCTCACCCGATCTCGTGAAGATCCGAAACTGCCATAATCCGCCCGCCAGCCTTGTCGGAGCGAATGGCTCAGAGGTGCCGAACATGAACCAAACGGTTTCCAGAGGACCGCTCCTAATCGTCGAGGACGACAAGAAGACATCCGAGCTGCTGTCCATCTATTTTGAGCGTGAAGGATTTAAAACAATCACCGCGTATTCTGGTCAGCGGGCGCTCGATTTGGCTTCACAGCATGACCCTGTCTTAGTGATTCTCGATGTGTTGCTTCCGGATCTTGATGGCTGGGATGTTTGTCAGAAGATCAGGGCCTCGTCCGCTGTTCCCATCCTGATGCTCTCTGGCCTGGGAGAGGCGCACGAGCGTATTAAAGGGTTGGCGCTCGGCGCCGACGATTACCTTGCCAAGCCCTTCAGTCCGCGGGAAGTCGTGACAAGGGTCAAGGCTATCCTGCGACGGTCGAAGATCGAACCGCCGCCCAATGGAACCTTGTCGTGCGGTAGCCTGGTACTGAATCGTGATCGGCGCAAATTGACGTTGAACGGGAGCAGCGTACCGCTGGCTCGCTCCGAGTTCCGGCTGCTGGAAGTGCTGATGTCCGCGCCAGGACGGATTTTCCTTCGCGATGAACTATTGGATCTTCTTGCCCCAAACGGGGGCACTGTCGTTGACCGCGTAATCGATGTTCACATCGGAAATTTGCGGCAGAAGATAGAGGACGATCCATCCAAACCCCGTCAGATATTGACCGCGAGAGGTCTCGGATATCAGTTCGCCGATGTCGATAGACGACCAGGTAGTTAAGGCCTTGGATACGCGTCCGACAACTAGCCGCCTCTTATGGAAGCTGCTAGCCGTCATTGCATTGGTCATTGTCCTTGCCCTGATCATTGCCTGGCTGGCCATTGATTTCGTCGCCTTCAGTTACTTCTCTCACTTGCTGACTGAGAATGACATCCCCAATAAGCAAAAAATAATGCAGATGTTTCTGGACGCGACCCACCAGTATCTGGCTTGGGCGGGTTTCGCAGCGTTGTTGTTAGCACTGCTGCCCGGCTTTTTGTTAATCAAGATGATCCTGCGTCCCCTTTACCAGATGATCGCGATTACCCGGAAGATCGCCGATGGCGACTACTCGGCAAAGGTCGATGTCTCTGCCCGCGACGAGGTCGGCGAACTGGGTAAGGCGTTTAACTCGATGATCGACAGCCTACGAAGGACCGAGCTACTGCGAAAGAACATGGTGGTAGATATCGCTCACGAACTGCGGGCGCCGCTAACGAATATCCGCGGATACCTTGAAGCCATGAGCGACGGCGTGTTAGCCCCTTCGACGAAAATCGTCGAGTTGCTGCACGAAGAGACGCTGCGACTTGGAAATCTATCAGAGGATCTTCTAAGGTTGAGTGTGGCGGATGCGGCCCGGTTGACCTTGCAGCGGGAAACGGTCGATCTTAGTGAGCTGCTGACCCATGCCCTGACTCTGTTTGGTCGTCAATTCGCCGATAAAGCCATTACAGTCGAGACTCAGTTCCTCGGCGAACAGGAGATCATGGCCGACTCCGAAAAATTGGCGCAGGTCATCCAGAACCTTCTTGATAACGCATGGCAATATACGCCACACGGGGGACACGTACGTATAACCGTCGAGCGCCTGCCTAGATCAGTGAAGGCGACCTTCGCCAATACCGGTGATCCTATCTCCGAGAAAGATCTCCCTTCGATCTTCGAGCGCTTCTATCGAGCCGATAAATCGCGCTCGCGAGAGCATGGTGGCGCAGGGATAGGACTCGCCATCGTTAAAGAGCTGGTCGAAGCTCACCATGGTCGGGTTGGCTCTGAGAGTTCAGCCAGTGAAACCTGTATCTGGTTCACCTTGCCCGCGTGATGCAACTGGCGTCGCTTCTTTACCAAATCCTTACATGATCTTTGTCTTACCTTTACATCGGTTTGCGATCCTTTCTGCTCGGTGCAATCGGACGCTGGCCTAATCCTGCTGTAAGCGACTAGCGAACATTCGATTGACGGCGTCGGTTTGGCCGCCCGTTAAGAGATGGCATCGAATGGAACGGGGCTGTGCCCTGGTATTCAGTAGACCTCACAATTTACTTCTTAAAGGAAATACGATGACCAACCTAGCTTATGCAGCCTTCGCCGCCGCGCTTGCCACCATCACCTGCTCCGCCGTCGCGGATGAGATGAAAATGAAAGGTGGCGAAATGGGAATGATGAGTATGGAAATGATGGATACGAACAAGGATGGGATGATTTCCGAGAAGGAACACATGAAGATGTTCACCACCATGGATAAAAACAAGGACGGTATGATGGATGCTGGCGAACAGGAGCAGATGATGATGTCAGAGGAGGAGGGATTTATTAAAGCACCTCGTTAGGAGAAGTTCTGACTTAGTCTCCCCAAGCAACTAGAACTGACGCATCCGTGCGTAAGCGCTGGAGCTATCGCCATACCCTCCCGGTGCGAATTACGCTGGGTTAATTTTCTATGCCTCTTGATTCTGCTCATGAGCGGTCTTCAGATATTTAACGCCCACCCGAGTCTTTATTGGGGCAAATCATCATATACCGGGAAGCCGCCGATTCTCTCGATGTCCGCGAAGCAGATGAATGGCGAGACTATCGGCGTTACCCGGCTCCTCGGCCGGGAATTCAATACTACTGGCGTGTTCGGCGCATCGAAGATGCAGGGGCAATGGCTAGAGCACGGCTTTCCCGCTTGGGCGACGGTCCCAAGCTCGCAATCACTGGCATTGGGGCGGCGCTGGCATTTCTTCTTCGCCTGGATCTTTGTCATCAATGGCCTGCTCTACGTAGCCTATTCGTTCTTCAGTCGACATTTTTCCCACGATCTTGCGCCGACGAAGACTGACCTGCGCGGCATCGGCAGGTCGATCAAGGATCACCTGGTCTTCCGTCATCCCCGCGGCGAAGCAGCCAAGCGTTACAACGCGCTGCAAAAGCTCACTTATCTCGCGGTCATCTTCGGCTTGCTGCCGCTGGTCATACTGATGGGCTGGGCCCTATCGCTCTGGCTGGATTCGCTGATTCCAGGATGGCTGGACCTTTTCGGCGGCCGCCAATCGGCCCGTACCCTGCATTTCCTCGCGGCCGTGGCGCTGGTGGCGTTCGTCGTGATTCATGTCTTCGAGGTCATCGTTACCGGCTTTTGGAACAACCTGCGCTCGATGATTAGCGGGCGCTATCGGATCAAGAAGACCACCAATGACAGCCGACAATAGAAGCGGACGCCGCCGGTTTCTCGCTGGCACTCTTGGTACCGCCGGCGCCCTGCTACTATCCGGCTGCGATTACCTGTCGCGCAGCCAAGGATTCGTCAAGCTTCTGGAAGGTGCGGAAAAACTGAGCAGCGCAGCGCAGCATCTGGTAACTTCAAGAAGCTCTCTGGCGCAGGAGTTTACCGAGGCTGATTTATCGCCCTTTTTTCGCAGCAATGGCACGTCAAATCCGGAAAATCCGGCCTACCAGGCGCTGGCGCAAAATGAGTTCGCGGACTACCGGCTCAAAGTCGCCGGCCGAGTGAAGCGGCCGACTGCGTTTTCGTTAGCACAACTGCGTGAATTGCCCTCACGCACCCAGATCACCCGCCATGATTGCGTGGAAGGCTGGAGCGCCATTGGCAAATGGAAAGGCGCAAAGCTCGCCGCGCTCCTTGAGCGCGTGCAGCCCCTCCCGAATGCACGCTACGTGGTCTTCCACTGTGCCGACCCCATGGACGATGCGGGCACGCTCTATTACGAAAGCATCGATATGGAAGACGCCTACCATCCGCAGACGATCCTCGCCTATGAGATGAATGATCAGACCTTGCCGATCAAGAACGGCGCGCCGATCCGCGTACGCATCGAGCGCCAGCTCGGTTACAAAATGGCCAAATACATCATGCGGATTGAGCTGGTGGAAAGCTTCGCTCAGATCGGCGGCGGCAAGGGCGGTTACTGGGAGGACGACGGCTACGAATGGTACGCCGGGATTTGAATCGTATAGCCAGGAACATCGGCGTGAATGGTTCCAACGCTAGCTATGAGGCGCAAAAACCGGCTATGAATGGGCGCAGACTTGTTCCGCAGGGACCAGGCCTGCTGCGTAAGCGAACTAATCTAGGCTCGCGACAGCTGAGTCTGCGCTGAGTTGCGTTGCCGAAGCGATGTCTGGTTTACCTTCTCCGCTTGACCCTCCTCAGCCTTTACCGAATCTTTACATTGTCTTTATCCATCATTTATATCCCCGTGCTAACTTCGTTTAACGCGGACTGATTATTCGTGAGAATGATGGAAAGAGCGCCGCGGCGTAATGGCAAGCCATGCTGCTCGACTACGGACCTGGCGCGCGGACAAATCAAACCAAATATGTATGGAGATTTTACTAATGAGCAAACGAACTAACCTGAAACCTCTCGCGATCGCGGTCGGCGCGGCATTGACAGCTGGCATGATCGCTATTCCCGTGGCCAGTGCCGGCGACAATCCTTTTGGCATGACCCAGCTGTCCTCCGGCTACATGGTAGCCGGCAAGGAAGGCAAATGTGGCGAAGGGAAATGCGGCGAAGGCAAGGGCAAGCTACAGGCCAAAGCGGATAAGAAAGGCGAAGGGAAATGCGGTGAAGGCAAGTGCGGCGAGAAATAGCGCCTTAGCATGTTATGAGCGCAACGCGCGGCGGGCCGGCATTCGGTCCGCCGTTCCTGGCGCCTGCGCCTGCCTGGAAAATTTACGGACGAACGCGCGGTTCTTGAGATACGTGACAGCTGTAAGGAAAACAACGCTACTTCGGTCATCGATGCTCGGAACCTTAAAGACACGGGATTGACACTGAAGACGATCCGTCAGTGACCCGCCACGGACATAGTCGATATCGCTGGAAACTTGGAGGCGCCATCATGAAGAATAATATTTGGTTCTATCTTGCTGTAATCCTTGGTTCTTCCTTGTCACTCACGGGCTGCGGTGGCGACGATGATGATGAAGCTGATGTTGGCTCTGACGGGCCTCAGACCAACGTGATGCCGACTCAACCGGAACTCGGAGATGCCGTAGCTGGCCGCGACGTGTTCCGATTCGCCACTTTCGGCAACGAGTTCTTCTGGACAGACGCCGTACGGTTGCAGGAGGGAATCCTCGCAACTGATTTCACTCCCCTCGATCTTCTGCGGCTGGGACTGAGTGTGGATTTCGATGCCCTGGATATCGTTACTCAAAATGCCCTGCGCGCGGAGCTTGCGACGGATCTCTCGCCGGCGAACGCGCCGATGCTCAATGACGTGAATACCACGCTGCAGTTGATCAGCGCCAACGCAGTCATCGGTCTCGCTCCGAAAGATACTAACGGTGACGGGGCAATCGATGTCGCTACTGGCGACAAGACAGGTGCGACCTGCGCGCTGTGCCACACAATCGCTGATAGAGCGGTTTTCAACATGCCAGGCGGAGGCTCGATCGGAAGCCGTCTGGACGGTCGTGCGCCCCACACACTCGACTTTGGCGGTTTGGTTGCCTTAGGCACCAACTCGCGGGCTTTCTATCCGGTATTGCAGCTTGCCCTTGATGCCACTGGTGGCGCCACCCTCGGCCGGTCGCCGGAGGGTCTGACCGAAGACTCGACGGAAGCAGACGCTGATGCGTACTTAACGAATAAGACTTTTTATCCTAGAGGCATGTTCGACGATACGGTCGACGGCAACGGCGACCCCATGCACAACATGCCGCTGTTCCGCCAGGACCTCGCGTTTCCGTTTGGTAGCGAGGGCGCTCTTAGCACGTTGGATAACTTCAGCAACCTGGTTTACACGGCGCTTCTTGATCCCACCAACGTCACATCTCCGGGAGGTCGTGCGTTTGTGACGACGCTCGGCGGTGCGGCGGCCGGCAATGAGGTCGTTAACGATTACTTGGAGGTGCTGGCCGAGACCGGCGTTACCGGCTTCCCCTATATAGAGGCCAGCCCGCCTGCCGATCCTGCCGCTGCCGGCACCGAGGATTTTCCGCTCGGCGTGCGTGTGGACAACACCATGCTGATTAACATGAATGCGTATCTTGTCAGTCTTGAAGCGCCTCCGGGAGCGGATGACGATGTCGAGGCCGTCGAGCGCGGACGTCAACTATTCCGCACCGTGGGTTGCACTGGTTGCCATAACGTAGACCAGAGCAGGTTTGTGCCGCCCTTTATCGTCGCTATGGAGACGATATTCCCGGGTGACGATCCGGACGTCCTTCTGGCCCGGCGTACACCGCCATTAAACCCGACCCTGAATACGCCTGGCAACATCGTCGAAAACCCGGTCAACATCTTTGATGACAAGATGGCGGTGGTCAATGCCAGCATACGCGGGCTGGAGCGAGGCACGGGATTACCTCTTCTGCTGGACCTTGCGCGCAAGCCAGTATTCCTGCACGACAACTCTGTTACGAGCCTGGATGACCTACTCGATCCTGCCAGCGGCGCCACTGCTCCTCACCCCTTCTTCCTGCCTGATACTGCCCAGCGAGCGGATATGATCGAGTTCCTTGGAAGTCTGGACACCGATTGAGGGAACTTCGCGCAGGGGAATCACCATCTTCAGCTTGGGCTATGAACGCGGAATCCATATGAAAGGTCGGGGGCGGAAGGAGCCGCCCCATTTACCTTGAATTTGATTATCCATCGGCTCCGTTCGCCTGCTGCTGTAAAGCCAGCGCTCCGCTCTACTACTCAGACGCCTGAATCACAAGGAGACTCTCATGGCAACAACGACGAATAGCAGGCACGCAGAGACGCTTCAAGGTATCGGCCAGATCGTCATTCGTTACGGTCTAGTGGTAGTTTTCTTGTGGATCGGGCTGTTGAAGTTTACCGCATATGAAGCCGCGAACATCGAGCCCTTCGTGGCCAACAGCCCGTTTTTTGTCTGGGCTTATCAGGCGTTCGGTTTGCGCATGCTCTCCAACCTGATTGGGGTTATCGAGATCTCGATTGGATTATTGATCGCCACCCGCGCGTTCGCGCCGAAGTTGTCCGCCATCGGCAGCATGGGTTCCATCGTGTTGTATGTAACGACGTTAAGTTTCATGCTTACGACGCCGGGCGTGTGGGAACCCGGTTATGGGTTCCCCGCACCCTCCGCGCTTCCCGGACAATTCCTGGCGAAGGACCTGGTGCTGCTCGGCGTCTCGATCTGGACGGCCGGCGAGGCGCTGAAGGCGGCAAATCGAAACAGACCGCACTAGAACGTAAAGCGCTAGAACGTGCATGAGAGTGATTGACTGCATACACGATCGGCCGGACAAGTGTTCCGAACACCTGGCATTTACCAAACGGACTGCTCGGCAACGACGCTCGCTCGGGGCACCTAATACTTACGTTTAGAGAGGCGCAGACCATGAAAAACATTAATCCGCCAGACGCTATTGCGCTGGCCACCGCTGCCGCCGCTTTGTTTGTGAAAGTATCGCTGCCCGGTTGCGCGACGCAGTTGGCGGCGCGGGAGCAGGCTGCTCGGCAAGCGGCTAATAGCTCGCCTCGAGGTTCTATCCAGGATCAATATCCGGGCCCCGCGCGGCCCTGTACCGTCAACATCTGCGGCAGGCACAGGGACTGCAAGCGAGCAACATCCGGCGTGTGCCACCACACGCCGGATACGCGCGCAAAATCAGTGTTTTCCCTGAACAAGAATACGCATTAATGACGGCTCGCCGTGCTTTCACGCCAATTACACTAACTGGCGGGGCGGTATTTGTTCCCGTCCGCAGATATGGCCAAAGACCAAAGGCGCTGATTCATGGCAAGAATCCATAAACCAGACCGTACTAGTATCGTCAGACGCCGCTTTAGTACGGAACCGCACAGACGATCTTTCCGATGCGAGGTAACATCCAAAGGCGTTACATGCGCCGGTACTATTCAGTCGTACCTGCGTGAGAGGACGCGGGATGGTGCAGCTTCGGTTCCGACCATATCGGTCACCAACCAACTTTACGGAGAATACTTATGAAGATTGCCAAGAGAATGACCGGCCTCGCGCTGGCCGCCACCGCTGCTACTTTATTCGCCACGGCGCCCATGACCGCATCGGCAGGCGAGAGCGCGGAGGGCCACTGCATGGGTGTTAATGCGTGCAAAGGCAAGAGTGACTGTAAGACAGCCAACAATGCCTGCGAAGGAAAAAATGCCTGCGAGGGTAAGGGGTTCCTGACCATGACCGAGGAGGCTTGCGCAGAGGAAGGCGGAGAATTTGTGATGGTAAAGGGGTTTCTGGGAAAAGGCATGAAACAAGCCAACTAAGGCCAGACCCGCATCGTGGTCCGCCTGAGGCACCGACATCCAGGGAAGGTGCCCCAGGCGTTACTGCTTGACGAGGATTTGAACCGCAAGGTGAGGCGTTGCGAAAGGACTGGCAGACTGGCAATTGCCGGCGTTTGCGGCACAATCACCGCGGGCGCTTGATACCGGCGGTTACAAGTTAAACTCGGGTGCCGCCACACGCCAGATGCTCGCGCAAAACGGGTGCGGGCATGGCTCAAGTTAGCACTTCAACATCGGTCTTTCCCATGCCAGAGAGTCAATTCACTTCCAGCCGCCCCTATCTCGGTTTCGGATTGGGGCTTCGCACCGAGCACTACGAGACCATCGTTAACGAATGGCCCAGGGTCGACTGGTTCGAGGCATTGTCCGAGAATTACATGGTCGGCGGAGGCAAGCCCCTGCACTACCTCGACCGTATCCGCGAGCGGTATCCCATGGTCATGCACGGCGTGTCGCTGTCTATCGGCGGCAGCGACCCGTTAAATCACGATTATCTAAAACAGCTCAAGACGCTGGCCCAACGCGTCGAGCCCGCGTGGATCTCGGATCATTTGTGCTGGACCGGGCTGCACGGCAAGAATATGCACGACCTGCTGCCCTTGCCTTATACGGAAGAAGCCATCGAGCACGTCGCGGCGCGCGTGAGACAGGTGCAGGATTTCCTTGATCGACGAATCCTGCTGGAGAATGTCTCCAGTTACGTGACTTATACACAGTCGGCCATCAGCGAGTGGGATTTCCTGACCGCCATCACTGAGCGCGCCGACTGCCTGCTGCTGCTCGATATCAACAATATCTACGTCAGCGCCAGCAATCACGGATTCGATCCGCTGGATTATCTGCATGGCGTGCCCGCGGCGCGCGTTTGTCAATTTCATCTGGCCGGTCACACGGACAACGGCGGTATCGTCATCGATACCCACGACCATCCAGTGATCGATCCGGTGTGGTCGCTGTATGCGCAGGCGGTGCGGCGCTTCGGATTTGTCTCCACCATGATCGAACGCGACAGCAACATACCGCCGCTGCCCGAATTGCTGGCCGAATTGAATCACGCGCGTGGCATCGCGGAGCCGATCCTGGCCGAGCTCGCGGCATGACCGGGCTTGCGCGCCTGCAGGAGGACTTTCACGCCTACCTGCTGTACGGCGAGCAGCGCGTGACCGCGCGGGTGGCCGGCACGGCCAGAGCCAGCGCGGAGGAAAGATTGGCGGTCTACGGCAACGCCTACCGTCTGCGCCTGCTGGAAGCGCTGGAGAACGATTTTCCCGCGCTCAAGACGCTGCTCGGCGATGGCGAGTTTGCGACGCTAGGCCGCGCGTATATTGACGCCCATCCTTCCAGGCATCCATCGCTGCGCTGGTTCGGCACGCATTTGAGCAATTTTGTACAGCGGACGCCGCCGTATGACGCGCAACCGCTGCTGGCCGAATTGGCGGCTTTCGAATGGGCGCAGGGCGAGGTCTTCGATGCCGAAGATGCCGTCGCGCTCAGCATCGAAGACATCGCGGCGCTGCCCCCGACGGCGTGGCCGGCGATGCGGCTGGAATTCCATCCCTCGGTAAGACGCCTGAATCTGGACTGGAACGCGCCTTCGATGTGGCAGGCCATCGACAAGCACGAGACGTTCCCCGCTCTGGAAAAAGCCGCGATAACGACACCGTGGCTACTGTGGCGAAAACAGCTGGAGATTCACTGGCGCTCGCTTGGCGCCGAGGAAGCCTGGGCGATTGACGTGTGCCTGCGTGGCGAAACCTTTGGCGAACTTTGCGCGGGACTCTGCGAATGGACCGAAGAATCTCAAGCGGCTCTGCGCGCGGCAGGTCTGCTCAAACGCTGGGTAACCGACGAAATCATCGCGCACGTGATTTGCGACTGATCGCCGCAAAATCAGCTTGTCTTAACTGTTCCACGCAGGCATTTACCGATGGTCTCGCGGCTCTGGCAATGATCGATTCCAATCGTGACGCACCAGCTAACGCGTGTGGACGAACTGATACCAGGGATTATGCGTGTTGAGGTCAGCTCGATCTATCGTGGTTCAGCACCTCGCTTCTATCAGGCATGCGCACCGTCTATTGTTTGCGAAAGTGAAAAATCCCCCACGCCAGATAACCCTCGCGGCCGCCTTCCACCCAGTGACTCAAGCCCATCTTCATGCGCTCGATGTATTCCGCGCTGATGATACGCCCATGTATTAACCTTGCTTCCTGGGACTTCAGCTCCTGGAGCACGCGCGAGTAATGCGTGACAAGCTGTTGCGCGTGATCCTCGTAACCGAGATCCTGCAGGCCGAACCCGGTCATCGTATCGCGATAAAAACCGGGTGAGCCCAGCGTTTCCAGGTGAATGCGGTCGAGGATCGGCTGCAGCACGTCCGGCGGGCAGTCATCCGCCTGCATGGGGTCGGTCATGACGAATTCGCCGCCGGGTTTCAGCACGCGCGCGACTTCTTCGAGCACGCGCTCGCGCCGACCGCTGTGCAGGATGGCGTCCTGACACCACACCACGTCGAAGCTCGCGTCGGGATAATCGATGTCCTCGAAGCTGCCGTCGACCACGTCGATCTGATTGCCAAGTCCCTGTTCCGCGTTCATCTCGCGATTACGCATGTTCTCGGCCTCGCTTAAATTCAACGCCACGCCATGGCAGCCGTAGTTACGCGCCAGATAACGCATGGAGCCGCCGAAGCCGGCGCCGATGTCGAGCACGTGAGACTGCTCGTTCAGCCCGGAAAGTCGCGCCGCCATGTGCGTGACCGTGCGGCGGCTGGCGTCGGCGATCGGTTCCTGCTCCGACTCGTACAGCCCGACGTGAATGTCTTCGCCGCCCCAGACGAAATAATAGAAATTATCAGCGTCCTTGCTGTTGTAGTAATCGCGGGCGGTGTTGACCGAACTGTCTGCGTAAGATGCGGCCATGATTACACCTCCTCAGCGTCCAGTTCGTACCACTTTTCGGCGACGTGGACGAAGAAATCCGGCTCGTTATCACGATAGGTTTCCTTGAAATCACCGTAGGTGTCGATGCGCTGGAAGCCGACCTCGTGCAATAACTGGCGCGTGTAGCGCTTGCGCAGCGGGAACATGTTGAGGTGAAACTTGGAGCCGTCCGGGAACGAATAGCGGAAGCGCGCAAGTCCCTCGTCCACGTGCTCAGGTTCGGCCGAGACGTTGTCGCCGCAGTAATAATACTTGTGCTTGGTCGAAAAACCCGTATCCAGAATGTTGTCGTAGTTGCGCTGATCCAGAATCAGCACGCCGTCGTGACGCAGGGCCGCGTAGAACTCGGCCAGCGTCTTGCGGCGGTCGCGTTCCGAAAACAGATGCGTAAAGGAATTGCCCAGGCAGATCACGGCGTCGAATTTGCCGTGAATGTCGCGCGCCAGCCAGCGCCAGTCGGCCTGCACGGCGGTGAGAATCTGACCGCGATTGCGCGCGTTGTCGAACGCCTTCGCAAGCATTTCGGTGCTGCCGTCTGCGCTCAGCACCTCGAAGCCTTCCTGTAACAGGCGCACCGAGTGAAAGCCCGTGCCGGTGGCCACGTCCAGAATCTTCTTGGCGCCGCGCTCCTTGAGTTGATCGATAAAAAAGCGGCCCTCGCTCTCGGCGCGGCTGTCCCAGTCGATAAGTTCATCCCATTTATCGACGAAGCTGTGGACGTATTCCTGCTGATAATTCTCGGAACGGCGAATGGCGAGAGGATCACCTTCGCGAGATTGTTCGAGTGCGGCACTCATAAGCAGTCTCCTTCATTTTTTTCAGAGCGCGTCAATGCCGGGGTCGCGTCCGGGTTCTGCCACGCGTGATTGAGCATCGATACGAGGTTTAGTTTATAGGCGCGGCCTTTTTAGGCCACTTGAACCGCAAGGTATTTCACCTTGCCCGCGGGAGCGGATGCGTTATCGCGACACGTCCGGAATGACGCGGCGACAACGATTGATTTTATAGTAACGGATTCCGCGCGACATATCGAATCTACTTTAGGGCCTGCGAGGCTCGCGCTGACAGCGCCCGGTGTAAGGGGTTATCCTTGAGTCTTTTGTCGCTTATGAAATCATCTGTATCATTATGAGTCGCTGGATTGAAGGGCGCGTCATCGACAATAGGCGCTGGACCAGCCAGCTTTATTCGCTACGGATCGATGCGCCCGTGGCGCCTTTCAAAGCCGGGCAGTTCACGCGTCTGGGGCTGGATATCGACGGCGAGAGGGTCGGTCGCCCGTACTCGTTCGTCAACGCCCCGCACGAGCGCTACGTGGAAATCTACTCAATTACCGTGCCCGGCGGTCCCCTGTCGAACCGGCTGTTTCACCTCACCGCGGGCGATGAGGTGTGGCTCGCGCCAAGAGGCGCCGGCTTCTTCACGCTTGCCGAGGTCCCGGATGGCAAGTATCTGTGGATGCTGTCCACCGGCACCGCCCTGGGCCCTTTCCTCGCCATTCTGAAAACCGACGAACCCTGCGCGCGCTTCCGCAAAATCGTGCTGGCGCACGCCGTACGCACTGCCGAAGAGCTGACTTACCAGGACACGATCCGCGAGCTGATGACGGCGCATCCGGAACAGCTGACCTACATCCCTTTCGTCAGCCGCGAGGACACGGATTTCGCCATCAAGGGCCGAGTCCCATCGGCCATCGAGGACGGTCAGCTGGAAGCAAGAGCCGGCATCGCGCTCACTGCGGACGATTCGCAGGTCATGTTGTGCGGCAATCCGGCGATGGTCGGCGACACTAGCGACGTACTCGAAGCGCGCGGTTTGAAAAAGAACAAGCGCAAGGAAAAGGGACACATCACAACGGAGAATTATTGGTGAATCCCGGCCGCGGCTTTGCCACTCAATATGTGCTGGACGGCGTGCAAAATGCGTTCTTTGTTTAACCTTGCGGTTGCGCGTACGATAATGAACCTGTGAATCTGCCACCCGCTCGTATGTCCCAATTCCCATGCCAAATCTGATGTTGACGTTCTCCCCACTACGCTTGGCGTTTGTAGTGCTGCCGCTGGCGCTTACGAGCGCCGCCTTGCGCGCTGATGTTCCCGCTCAGCCGCTGCTGCGACCCACGGCCTCGCAACTGCTCGAAACCGAACTGATCACGGGTTTTCTCACCGAATATCACTACAAGAAGCCGACCCTGGACGACGCTTTGTCGCGCAAGACCCTCACCCGTTACATTGAGAGCATCGATCCCGGGCGCAGCTATTTTCTGCAATCCGACATCGATAAACTCTCGGCTTACGAAACCCGTCTCGACGATTATCTGCGCGCATCGAACCCGGAGCCGGCATTCGTCATATTCCGCGTATTCAGGCAGCGTCTGCATGAAAGAGTCGAGCACGCAAAACGCCTGCTGGAGCGGGACTTCGATTTCACTGTGGATGAATCGTATGTATTCGATCGTGGCGATTCACCCTGGGTGGCCAGCCGCGAACAGCTGGACGAGATCTGGCGCAAACGGATCAAGAACGATGTGCTGAGCCTGCGCCTTGCGGGCCAGGAAGGAGACAAATTGACCGACACGCTGCGCGGGCGTTATGAGCGTCTGGGCAGGCAAACCGATCAATACCGCACCGAAGACGTTTATCAACTGTTCATCAATGCATTTACCCAGTCGATCGAGCCGCACACGGCTTATCTACTGCCCCGCGCATCCGAAGACTTCGAGATCCGCATGAGTCTCTCCCTGGAAGGAATCGGCGCGGTACTGCAATCGGAAAACGAACACACGGTAATCCGCGAAATCGTGACCGGGGGGCCTGCCGATACGAGCTATCAACTGAGGGTCGAGGATCGCATTACCGGCGTCGGGCAGGGCGAAGACGGCGCGATTATCGACGTTGTAGGCTGGCGCCTGGATGATGTGGTCGATCAGATACGCGGGCCCAAAGGCACCACGGTACGCTTGCAGGTGCTGCCCAAGGGCGCGGGCATCGAGGCGCCCGCCAAGGTCATTACGATGACGCGCAACGAAATCAAACTGGAAGATCAAGCCGCGCAAAAAGCGGTGATAGAGGTGCCGACGAGCGACGGTCAGGTGCGCATCGGCGTGATCGAGGTGCCGGCCTTTTATCTGGATTACGAAGCTTACGCGCGCAAGGTTCCAGACTATCGCAGCACCACCCGTGACGTTCGCCGTCTGCTGCGCGAACTGCAACAGGAAAAGGTGGAGGGCATTGTCGTGGATTTACGCGGCAACGGCGGCGGCTCGCTGACGGAGGCTACGCAGTTGACCGGTCTGTTTATCGAGTCTGGCCCCATCGTTCAGGTCAAGGATACGACCGAGCGCGTGGAAGTCCTGCGGGACCCCGATCCGGACATCGCGTACAGCGGTCCGCTGGCAGTACTGGTGGACGGCTTAAGCGCGTCTGCGTCCGAAATTTTCGCCGGCGCGATTCAGGACTACCATCGCGGCGTGGTTATTGGCGAACCGACATTCGGCAAGGGAACGGTGCAACAAATGGTCGACCTGAACAATGGGATCGATGACGAAAGCGATGCGACACTGGGCCAGATCACCATGACTGTGGCGCAATTCTATCGTGTCAGCGGCGCCAGTACGCAGCATCGGGGCGTGGTGCCGGATATCCGGTTTCCCACGGTTATCGACAATCACGAGCAGGGCGAACGCGCACTGGACAACGCGTTGCCGTGGGATGAGATCGAGGCTGCCGCTTATTCGCCGCGCGCGACGCACGCAGCGGAAGTCAACGATGTGCGGGAACGACACGTGCAGCGAATGCAGCAAAACCCGGCTTTCAAATACCTGATGCAGGAAATACGCGCCAGCGAAATGGCGCAAAACGAGCGCTCGGTCAGCCTGCTTGAATCAAAGCGGCGCAACGAGATGGAAAGCATGGAGCAGGCGAGCGACAACCGCCAAACCGTTTACCGCAAGGCAAGCGGTCTTCCCGTCCGGACGAACGAGAAAAGTGACGGCGGATTCGATCCGAGTCAGGTGCTGTTAAAGGAAGCCGCACATATTCTTTACGACCTCATCAACAATCCCGCGGTTGAAATGCCGGAAAGTTTGAGAACCGCAAAAGAGCAACGGGGATGATGCACAACGCGGGGGTGCCGGGAAATGTTAGGTTCCGAGCGTCAGACGAACAGACAAAGCAATTGACAGACTACCTAAGGGTAAGCCGCTGCCATGAAGTTACTCCGTCGCTGGCGGGTCCGGGTTTTCCGTGTCACCGCCGGTTTCCTGCGCCGTGTCGCCGGCGGCACTCTGCGCGGCAGTTTCAGTCGGCGGGGCGCCGGTAAGCCCACCCACCGTCTCATGCACCATCGCGGCGATGTCGATGCCGAACTGGTCTCTTATCAGCGGACTCGCCGCGTAGATGCTGGTGGCCAGCAAGGCTAGCGCCAACAGCAGGGTCAACCAGGAGCGCCCGGAGCCGGTGCGCTCGTAGTGACTGCTGGAATCATCGTATCGCGGTGGTTGGCGCATGACAGTAGGCCCCGGCGCGCGCCGTTCGTCTCGGGGATCGGCAAACAGCGAAGGCCGATCCCCATCTGCCCGGGCAGCTCCGGCCGTCTCGCGTTGCTTCACAACCTGCGGCGGCACGGCACGGGGACGCGCCGATGGTGGTGGCGTACGCTCTTCTTCCAGT
>JACCYU010000141.1 GCA_013696315.1 Gammaproteobacteria bacterium
AGCATCATTGCGGTTGCCGACACGGCGCGCGACGAGTATCTACAGGCGTGCGATGAAGCGGTCGATCCGCTCACGCGGCAACAGCAGTCCCCTATCAGCAGAGAAGAGGAAAAACATGGCAATTCAATTAACCCACATGTGCGTTACAGCACCCATGACTACTCTATACGTGTACCAGTCGCGCCATTATTTGATTGCTCCATTACTCCATATGTGGGGACCTTTATAGATATACCATGTAGCCGTTTTATCGGGGGAAGATCAGCACGCTACCACATCGGGAGCAATTGTAGATCGGGAAAGATTACTAATCGCGTCTACGACAATTTGTCGTATCCCCTCTTGCCTTCGTTGCCATCACAATGCGCTCAATAGCTTTGAGCCACGAGGGCGACAATCGAATCATGAGTGCAAGCAGCTTTTTCGCATGCCTACGCGTCAGGAAATCGACGACGACTCTAGCCGCTTTATGGCTAATGTGCTTGAGCGCTTCAGACACAGCCTGTGCGCATGGGTTTGCGGGCAAACGATTCTTCCCGACCACGTTTGGGGTGGAAGATCCGTTCGTATCGAGTTTTCAATTCTCGGATCTCATATCCGCGAGCCCGGAGATGATGAAGAGCCGTCGGTGCACGCCACCGAGTTCGCGGCCGAATACTCCAAGCGGATCACGCCAAGGTGTTTCACTCGAAGGGGAGTACCGTAGCCTGCATCCGCGAGGTGAAAGCACACAAAATGGATTTGGCAATCTGGAGGTGGCGGCGAGATACCAGTTCTTCACGAGCGCAGCGCATGAGGCCATTATGCCGCTAGGTCTTGCGGCCGAAGTCGGCTGCACCGGCGATGAAGACGTGGAGGCCGAATCGTTTTCTGTGATCTCGCCGACGTTGCTGTTCGGGAAAGGATTCGGCGACATGCCCGAATCGCTGAAGTACGTAAAGCCCGTTGCGGTGACCGGCGCGGTCGCGGTCAACATTCCAACCGATAGCGAAACGGTCACCGAGGAAGCAGACCCGGAAACAGGCGACATCGAATCAGAAATATCGCGCAATGCGAATACCTTGAGTTGGGGATTTACAGCCCAGTACAATCTCGATTATTTACAGTCTTTTGTACAAGATGTTGGCTTGAGCGGCCCCTTTAATCACTTGATACCCGTGGTTGAGGCTAATTTTGAGACATGCCTGGATCGCGGTTGTGGAGGCGAGACGGCAGCTACGATTAATCCCGGTCTCATCTGGTTTGGAGAATACGTGCAGCTTGGAATTGCCGCGCAAATCCCGGTCAACGACCGCACGGGTGATGATGTCGGGGTGCTGGCGCTGGTACATTTTTTCGTAGACGACCTGTTTCCGGGCAGCCTGGGACGTCCTGTCTTTGGCGAACCGATGCAATGATTCATGCGAACACGTCTTAATAGAATAATTCTGATCTTCGCGACGCTTAGTGCGTGGCCCAACGCAAGCTGGGCGCACGCCTTTCCCGTGGCGTCTGAACCCGGCGCTGGCGGCACAGTGAGAAGGACGCCATTCGATATTCGCATCCAATTTAACGCCGAGCTCGAACCGATTTTCAGCCATCTGCGGGTCGACGACAGCCGCGGCCGGACTATTAGCGAAGGCGAAGGTCATGTGGATTCATCGGATGCAACTTTCCTCGTGACCCATGTCCCGGCTGTGCCGGCCGGCGTTTATCAGGTCTACTGGAATGTCATCAGCCATGACGGGCATCGTACCCAAGGCGATTACACCTTTAGTGTCCACTAGATAAATTCATCAATAATGCCAACTCAATACCTGTCCATCGCGGTCACCGTGGTCGATTTACTAGCGCTAGTAGTATGTATCGGCGCCCTGGCATGTCGATTTTGGCTGATCGCTGATACGGGCGTCATGCATGAAGCCGACGCCCATATCTTGTTGCTGTGGCAAACTATCGGTATCTGCGTGGCTGCGTTAACACTCAGCAGCATCATGCTATTGTTTGTCCGCACCGCGGTCATGAGTGAGCGTCCGCTGAACGAGATTTTTCCGGTTTTATCTCCGGTGATCTTTAGAACACATTTTGGCAAGGCATGGATGATCCGCTTTCTGGGTTTAGGTCTCGCGTGGCTCGGTTGGTTGTGGAGCGGGCGATCTTTGCAAAGCCGGATCGGTTGGGGCTTCATGCTGGTTGCCGTTACGCTCATCGCCGCGAGCCGCAGCGCCTCGGGCCACGCCGCCGATGCGGGCGATTTCACGCTGGCTGAAGTTATCGATTGGTTGCATATTTTTGCCACATCGGTCTGGGGCGGCGCGCTTGTGGTTACGTCGCTCGTCATATCGCCGGCGATAACAAAACTGGCCGGCGAGCGGCGCGCGATTACGGCGATTGTTGCCTGCAGGCTATCGCTGATTGCGGGTATTGCGTTGGCGAGCGTTGTTATGACTGGCCTTTTTAACGCCTGGCGCGCGCTCGGTGGCGACTTTACCGCGCTCTGGAGTACGGCTTATGGTCAGCTTTTGAGCGCCAAGCTTCTGCTGGTCGCCGGCATGGTGAGCCTTGGGGCGATCAATCGGTATCGCTCCTTGCCGCTATTACGCGGCTGGGCCGGACATCCTGTCAGCAGGCAAGCGCTCGTTCGCTGGCCGCTAATTTTACGTAGTTCCGCAAGCGCTAACCAAACATCTCCAGCAAAATGTCCCACCCGCGCTTTTACTCACACGGCGCGCATCGAAGTGATCCTCGTGCTGGGCGTTGTGTTGATTACTGCCGTGCTCCTTCATGCCATGCCAGTTCACTAATTTGCTGGCGAGCGCTTGACCTCCAAGTGTTCCGAATGATGCGTCTTAGCATCCGTGACAGCGTGGCCGTGGTCACGGATGCCAGAGTGCCGTAGAATCTGTGGCCGTTACAGCGTGACAAACTAGGAATCGCAACTAGGGGGCCCTGTCTCGGCCGCCGGATTCCGCAAGTGCTTTGCCAGGTTAGGCTTGAAGGCGGGTATGGCCTGGCCAATCAACCCGCACATGTTGCGCCATGCCTGCGGCTACGCATTAGCAAACAAAGGTAAGGACACGCGCAGCTTACAGGGCTACCTTGGACACGCAAGCATCACTAATACGGTACGGTACACCGAAATGAGTCCGACGCGGTTTAAGCACTTTTGGTCGGGTTGAGGGGTTTACCCACCCAGCGTTTGATTTCTGTTTGACAATCTGTACGGACGCGTACGGGTCGCCTTCAAAGCATATCATCCAAAAACTCGGAGGCTGGCTTGACGCCTGTGACTAACAAGTGATCCCGCGCTCTGGTGCAGGCGACATACAGGAGATGACGTTCCGTGCTGTAAACCTCCTCAAGATCGGCCTCATCGGCGATCGACTCGATACGATCCTGAAGGGGAATCACCTCATCGTCACAGGCCATCACCGCCACA
>JACCYU010000142.1 GCA_013696315.1 Gammaproteobacteria bacterium
ACATGGATACTCACAGAAATTTATATAAAAACAAGCAAAAGCGCTTCGGTATTATGCTGGAGCAGCCGAACGATTTAAAGGTGACGAGCAAGCTCGTGCGTCAGATTCAGGAGCAGGTACTGATGCCCTTCATGATCGACGAGGTGGAGATTTATGCGACCGTCAGTATCGGCGTGGCGTTGAGTGCTAGCGGGTACGCGAATGGCGATCACGCGCTACGTGACGCGGCCACCGCTCTCAGCCGCGCCCAGCTTCTGGGCGGTGCGCGTTATGAGGTTTTCGATCTACACCAGCACGCCAAGGCGACGGCTCAGGCTGGAATCGAGAAGGAGATCAGGGACGCGATGGGCAGTCGCGAGATGGCGGTGTACTGGCAGCCGGTCATTGCGCTGGCGAGCGGCAACGTAGCGGGTCTGGAGGCGCGACTCGCCTGGAGACATCCACGGCGCGGCATGTTGTTCGCCGAGCAATTTATACCCAATGCGGAGGACACGCAGCTGATCCTGCCTCTGTGGGAGTACATGCTGTCGGAGGTGTGCAAGCAGATGAGCGCGTGGCAGTCATTACCGGGCTTCGAGCACGTGGGGATCAATGTCGAAATCTTCGGCAGGAGCCTTTTCGATGCGGATTCCATCCTTCGTTTCTGCGAACGGCTGCTGTCATCCAAGCCTCGATCCTTCAGTCTTGCGCTCGGCATTCCCGAGGACGTGCTGGCCCAGAAAACCGAGTCGATCGACCAGATGCTGGCCTGGTTGCAGACCAGAAAGGTCCGGCTCATTCTCGACTCGTTCGGCGTGAGTACGGGCTCTCTTTCGACCTTGAGACGTGCGCCGATCGACATGATACGCATACACCCATCGCTCATCGAAGAGGGCGACTACGGGGGACCGTTCATCGGTGCGGTGGTCACGCTTGCGCACAATCTCGGTATCAGCGTGATTGCCGATCGTATTGGAACCGATCGAGCGCTGTCCATCGCTCGCCGACATAGCATCGACTACGCGCAAGGAGATCTGATCTCGGCTCCTCTCGATGCCATTGCGGTCACGTCGTTGCTGAGGCGCCAGCCGCTGCTGGTGGAAAAAGCGGCTATCCAATGAGCCATGTACCCACAAGGTATTAACCCGCTTGAGGAATTGCTTGCGCTCGCTAAGGCCAAGGAAGATTAAGCATGAGCGGGAAACTTGCGGGTGCGGCCAGGCGTTCGAGAACCTGCGGACGGCAATCACACCGATCCGCATTCCGGCTACCCGGGATTGCTGCGCCGCCTCTGGGATTGCGGGTGAGCCTTCCCTCCTTGATAACGATATCAATACCCGAGGAGTAAAAGGATCATGAGTATCAAATGCAGAATCGCTGCCGTTGCCGTAGGGGTGTCTGCGTTTACCGCGAGCGGCCTCGCGTGCGCGCAGGATGATGGCGGGCTACTCGCGGCGGAGAACTTCAGCAACACCATTTATCTCACGACCGACTACGTCTTCAGGGGCGTCTCGTTCACGGACGAGGATCCCGCGATTCAAGGCAGCTTCGACTATGCGCACCCGAGTGGTTTCTACGCGGGCGTATGGGGATCCAACTGGGATGGTTTTGGCACCGAAAGCGAGATCGAATTCGATTATTACGGGGGTTACGCGAACGCCGTAGGACCCATTGATTACGATGTGGCGGCGCTATACTACACCTTTCCCGGCGCCCAGGATGACGGGTTCGAACTGGATTATTTCGAGGCTCACGCAGGTGTGAGTCACACCGTCGAGGCCATCCCGCTAACGCCCACGGTTGGCGTAGGTTACAACTATTCGCCCGACTACAACGGCGAAGACGGGCGTAGCCACTATGTGCTTGGTTCGCTTGACCTCGTGCTGCCGGCGGAGATTGGCTTAAGCTTCGGCGTGGGCCACCTGAATGTGGCGGGCGGCGCGCTTTCCGGCGCTCAGGACGGATTTTCTTACACGCACTTCCAAGTGGGTGTCTCGAAGATAGTCCAAAGCTTCAGCTTTGGTGTGACCTACCATGACACCAGCGAAGATTGCAAGGACGAGTACGGCGGCCCGATCCTTCTAAACGCGAGCGTCTGTACGCCGGGGGCGGTCTTTACGCTCTCTCGCACCTTCTAAAGCGATGGACAACGTGTAGTTCGGTTCGCAGGTGAGAGGTTTCTGCCGCGTCTCGCCTGCCGCGCAGTTGCCGGTAGCGGTTCGCTCTATTTGACCAGCGCCGCGTCAGCGCGTGACCTGGTTTCTATTCGCGCCACGCAGTCGCTCACTTCGCCGTTTTCGTCCTGGCAATCCAGGACATCGTTGATCAGAATACGCTGCACATTGGCGCACTCCAGGTCGTCGATATCGAACAGCTTGACGCTGATCTTGTCAGCCGGCAATGGCGCCGCGTCGACGGCCAGGCGCCTGGCGATGACGCCTTCACCGTCGAACATGACCAGATCGAGCGTCAGGCCGGAGAAACTGGTCGCGGTCCTGTTTTCAAACACCAGATACGCACGGCAGGCGCCGTCCTGTGGCTCCAGCTTGTTGAGCTCGACGCGCAGGGCTTCAGCCGTCGTCACGGATGGCGCAAATGCAATTCCGCTCGCGATCAAAAACAGTGATAGAGTCCGGTATCTGTTGAACAGCATCGATCGCATACCTCGAATGCAAAAGAAAAGGCGGGGGCCGCATCAAACCTGCCCGCAGTTTCCAGGATGATTACACCTTACACCAAGCGTTATTGGCAGCCAACGATGGGGGCGTCGCGAAGAGCCACTGGGGTCCTTGTGGCAGTAGCGTTTGTCACGCTACTCGTGGCGTCGCCCGCCACACTCGCGACCGGCTCCGTAACCGTACCGATGAAGGACAAGGGCGCCGATACGTTTTATGTCGATGTACACGTCGAGGGTGTCGGGGTTAGCGATTACCTGGTTGACACCGGCGCCGGCTACATGACTATCAACGAGGATGTACTCGCGCTGCTGCAGGCGCGTGAGCAGGCAATTTATATCCGCCGCCTGCGCGGTATCATGGCCGACGGCAGCACGCGCGTGGTGCCGGTTTATCGCATCGGCAGCATCAGTATCGGCGGCGTCTGCCGGATCGACGACGTGGAGGCGGCCGTATTCCCGGGCGCCTCCCGCAGCCTGCTCGGATTGAGCGCATTGCGCAAGGCGGCGCCGCTGATGTTTTCCATCGAACCGCCGCTCCTGCAGATGACTAACTGCGCCGCGCCTGGGCTGCCGAAGGTTGACGATACTACGCAGGCGCCAACTTCCTTGATGCCGCGCACTCGCGAAATCGTACGATCTGGCGAGTGATCCCAGGCACGCTTCGCGGCGACGCGAAGCGTAGAACGCGTAAAATGATCGGTATGCAGGCTCCCGCTACGCCAAATTCCAGTCATACCCCCATGATGCAGCAGTACCTGCGCATCAAGTCTCAGCACCCCGATATTCTTCTGTTCTACCGCATGGGCGATTTTTATGAGTTGTTCTATGACGACGCTCGCCGCGCCGCACAGTTGCTGAACCTGACTTTGACCGCACGCGGCCAGTCCGCCGGTGAACCGATCCCGATGCCCGGGGTGCCCATCCACGCGGTGGAAAGTTATCTTGCGCGGCTGATCAGGCGTGGTGAATCGGCGGCGATCTGCGAACAGTTCGGCGATCCGGCCGCGACCAAGGGACCGGTCGAGCGCAAGGTGGTGCGTATCGTCACGCCCGGCACGGTAACCGACGAAAGCCTGCTGGATGAACGGCGCGACAATCTGTTAATGGCGGTACAGCCCGGCGCGCGTTGCCACGGTCTGGCTTGGCTGGATCTTGGTGCGGGTCGTCTGAGCGTAACCGAGGTTGCGGGTGACGACGCGCTGCTCGACGAATTCGAGAGGCTGCAACCGGCGGAAATTCTGGTTGCCGAGGACGTGGGTCTGCCCGGCGACCGCACCGTAGGAGTACGTCAGTTGCCGCCCTGGCATTTCGATATGGACGGCGGCAGACGGCCTTTGTGCGAGCAGTTCGGCGTGGCGGACCTCAAGGGCTTTGGCTGCGACGCAATGCCCATGGCGATCGCGGCCACCGGGGCATTGCTGAACTATGTCAGCGACACGCAGCGCGGCGCGTTGTCTCACATCCGCGCGTTGCGCACGGAGCAGCCGGATGACGGCATTATCATGGATGCCGCCAGCCGTCGTAATCTGGAATTGGAGCGTACCCTGTCCGGTGGCACGGAAAATACGCTGGTGCATGTGCTGGATAGTACGGTCACCAGCATGGGCGGCCGCTGTCTGCGGCGCTGGGTCAACCAGCCTCTGCGCGATCGCGAGGTGCTCGGTGATCGTCAACACGCACTGGGCGCCTTGCTGGAAACGCGAACGTTCGACGCTCTGCGCGAGACGCTGCGCGGTGTCCACGATATCGAGCGCATCGTGGCGCGCATCGCGTTGCGTTCGGCGCGACCCCGCGATCTGGCCGGGCTGCGCGACACCCTGGCGCTGTTGCCGGCTTTACGCGGTCAACTGGCGGATGCGGAGGCGCCGCGTCTGGCCGCGCTGCGCCACGCGCTAGGCGAGCATCCCGATCTGCATGCGCGGCTTGTGCGCGCGGTGGTCGATGCGCCACCGGCGTGGATCCGAGATGGCGGTGTTATCGCCACGGGTTTCGATACGCAGCTCGACGAACTGCGCGCGTTGAGCGCCAACGCGGACGGTTGCCTGCTTGAGATGGAGGCTCGCGAGCGCGAGCGCACCGGTATTTCGAATCTCAAAGTCGCGTACAACCGGGTGCACGGGTATTACATCGAGCTGTCCCGCGGACAGTCCGCAAGGGCGCCGGCGGACTACACGCGCCGGCAGACGCTCAAAGGCGCCGAGCGCTACATCACGCCTGAACTCAAGACATTCGAGGATCGGGTACTGAGCGCCAGAACGCGCGCGCTGGCGCGGGAGAAAATGCTTTATGACGCGCTTGTCGAGCGTGTTGCCGAGGATATTTCTCAGCTGCAGGCCTGCGCCTGCGCGCTGGCGGAAATCGATGTGCTCTGTGCGCTGGCGGAACGGGCCGAACGGCTTGATTACTACCGTCCGGAGCTGAACGGCAATCCCGGTATATGCATCGAGGCGGGCCGGCACCCGGTGATCGAACGCGTGCTGAACGAGCCGTTCGTGCCCAACGATATACGCCTGGATGAAGACCGTCGCATGTTGATCGTTACCGGCCCCAACATGGGCGGCAAATCGACCTATATGCGGCAGGTGGCGCTGATCGTGCTGCTGGCCCACATCGGCAGCTACGTGCCCGCGCGGCGGGCGGTAATCGGCCCGGTCGACCGGATCTTCACCCGTATCGGCGCCGCCGACGATCTCTCCGCGGGTCGTTCCACGTTCATGGTGGAGATGAGCGAGGCTGCCAATATCCTCAACAATGCAACGTCATCGAGTCTGGTGCTGATGGACGAAATCGGCCGCGGCACCAGCACCTTCGACGGTTTATCGCTGGCCTGGGCCTGCGCGCTGCATCTGGCGCAAACCAATCGTGCGTTCACTTTGTTTGCGACGCATTACTTCGAGCTCACGGCGCTGGCGGAGTTGCAGGAGACCATCGCCAACGTGCATTGCGATGCCATCGAACACGCGGACAGCATTGTGTTCCTGCACGCGGTCAAGGAAGGACCGGCGAATCAAAGCTATGGTTTGCAGGTGGCGCGGTTGGCGGGGATTCCACCCGCCGTGATCGAAGCCGCGAGACAGCGGCTGAGATTTCTTGAGGAGCGGGCGGTTGATGAGTCGCCGGCACAAGCGACCGGGCAACTCGCGCTGCCGCTGGGACGGTCCACACGGTGTCGCGCCGCCGCGCTACTCGACACCGTCGAGCCCGATTCGCTCGCGCCTTTGGACGCGCTGGAGCTGGTTTATCAGTTGAAAGCGCTGAACCGTTAAGCGCGGGCGTATTTACGTTCGGGCGCAGCTACGAAATGGCTAATGGTACGACTCGTATTCACCCAGCGGACGAACGAAAGTAAAACGGGCCGGACCGACCACCAGATTTTCCGCCACCTCGTCCACGTTGCCGCCCAGCGCGCTGAACGGCAGGGAAACGACGAACAACCCCGTACCCAGCACCGTGGCCACGAATCCCAGCGGACGGACGGCCAGCACGTCTACCATCATGGCGCCCGCCGAGCGCTCGCTGCCCTGGTCCTCGTACATTCCGGCCGCCATCGCGCCTTGCGACAAGCCAAACAGCAGGTTCAAGGTGAGCACGACCGCGGTCATAGACCGTTTGTTGCGCTTCTTGTCCATAAGTGATCCTTGTATATGTGGCGGAAGGCTTCCGTCAACGCCAGACAGTAGGTCGGCATCGCGAGACTGTCAACGCCGTTTAGGCGTCTACGGCGGGTAAAAAGCGCCGTCCGGCAGCATTTTCTTGAGGCCGCTTTCCAGCGTAACCTGCGCGCGCACGCCGAAGAGCTGACGCAGACGCCGGCCTTGGGAGAGTTGGGGTCATGCCGCGGTCCGAACACGTTGAAAATAGCGCAGACCGCAAGCCGCCAGCTTGTGCAGGCGCTTATAGAGCGGTGCGCGGTATTTTGATCGAATGTGTCATGCCGTTATAATGCTGACGCATTCGTCACCCAGCGCGCGAGCGTGGAGTAGCCCATGACCTTTGTCATTACCGAAGACTGTATCAAATGCAAGTACACCGATTGCGTGGAGGTGTGCCCGGTCGACTGTTTTCACGAAGGGCCCAATTTTCTGGTAATCGATCCGGATGAATGCATCGACTGTACCCTGTGCGAGCCCGAATGTCCGGTGGACGCCATTCTGTCGGAAGACGATCTGCCGGAGGATCAGCGACATTATCTCGAACTCAATGCGGAGCTGTCGCAGGACTGGCCGGTCATTACCGTCAAAAAAGATGCCCCGCCCGACGCCAAGGAGTGGGAAGGCAAACCGGATAAACTGAAGCTGCTCGAACGCTAAGCACAGAGCAGCAGCCGGGGCAACAAAAAAAGGTGGGGCTTCGACGCCCCACCGTATTTCAGTTGTGGCAGGATTTCAGGGTACGCCCCTGACCCGTTCACAGCTAACCGCGCGGTCGCGGGTGGTGTGCGCTCCGCCGTCGCAGAAGTCTGAACCGCTGCCGCCATCCATCGTGTCGTTGCCACCCCCGCCGAACAGCCGGTCATCTCCGCCGCCACCCGGCAGCCCGTCATCGCCATTACCGCCGCAAATCACATCGTTGCCGCCCGTCCCGCGGATGACGTCATTGCCGCGCAGGCCGTGAATTACGTCCGCGCCCGAGGTGCCGTTGAGTGTGTTGTTGCCGGAGGTCACGACGATAGTAGCGACCCTGCCGTCGCACATGACGGCAGCGGGCCTGTCGTTATCAACGATGGTAAGCAACGCGGTGTTCCGCGCGCCCAGGGTGGCGCCGCCATTCGGATTGAGCAGCGCGAGCCTCACCGTCTCGTTACCTTCGACGTCCGTATCGTCGATGATCGGGAACGTGAGTGTCTTGTCTGCTGCGTCACCGGCGGGGAAGGTGCGGACGCCGCTTCTGAAGCCATAATCGGCGCCCTGAATTGCAGTGCCGTCGTTGGTACTGAAACTCACCGACACCTCACCGTCGCTGCCGTCCGTGCGTGTAATCGATATCGTCGCCTGACTGACGCTTTCGTTGACGCTGTAAGTCGCCGCACCGAATTGCAATACACCGGGGGACGGCTGGACCACCGATTCGCAGTTCACCACCGTTTCACCGACGCGTGGTTCGCCCGCGTCACAGCGGTCGG
This sequence comes from Gammaproteobacteria bacterium, assembly GCA_013696315.1. Classification (NCBI taxonomy): domain Bacteria; kingdom Pseudomonadati; phylum Pseudomonadota; class Gammaproteobacteria; species Gammaproteobacteria bacterium. Next base: position 7,779 of record JACCYU010000142.1, read on the forward strand.
TGTCCGCGCCGCCGTCCAGGGTGTCAATGCCCGCTTCGCCGAACAGTTGATCGTCGCCGCGTTCGCCAGACAGCTGATCGACTCCGCCGCCGCCGAACAGCTGATCGTTGCCGCTGCCGCCGCAGATCACGTCATCGCCGCCCGTCCCGCGGATTACATCGTCGGCCCCTAAGCCGGCGATCACGTCCGCGCCCGGCGTGCCGGTCAGGGTGTCGCCTTGCGACGTACCGACGATGGTTGCCACCAGGCTTTTACACATAATAGTCGGCGCCACGTCGTCGTCGGTGATGGTCAGGATGGCCGTGTCACGCGCGCCGAGCGTGGCGCCGCCGTCAGGATTCGTCAAGCGCAGATTCACCGTTTCGTTACCTTCGACGTCCGTGTCGTCGATGACGGGCATGAAGAATGTCTTTTGAATCTCGCCGTCCGCGAAGTTGAGACTGCCGTTCGTCAACGTGTAGTCCGCGCCTTCGGTGGCCGAGCCTGCCGACGTCGTAAAGGCTACGGAAACGGCGCCATTGGCGCCGTTCGAGCGCGTAACGGCAATGGTCACGCCGCCCGCGGTTTCTGCTACCGTATAAGTCGCCGCAGCGAATTCCAGCGCGCCGGGCGAAGGAGGCGCAACTGTGGTCACGCCATACGGGCTCGCGCCCAGCGGTCCTTGCGACGCATCGCTGAAGTCACTCAGCAGCGTGCGGTTGCCGTTGCTTGGGTTGAGCGAGAACAGCGCCCCGGTCTGGCCGGCGCCCGCCGTAAAATCGATAACCAGCATCCGCCCGGAAGACGCCAAAGTCAGAGTGACCGGATCTTCGCCCAGCGGCCCCTGAGCACTGTTGCCGAAATCACTTAGCAGTGTGCGCTGGCCGTTGCCGGCATCGATCCTGAACAAAGCCCCTCTGAAATCGGGTCCCGCTTCCTGGTCTATTACCAGAATCTCATCATTGGGGCCAAGCGCTACGCCGAAAGGGATTTCGCCCAGCGGCCCTTGCGACGCATCGCCAAAATCACTCAGCAGTGTGCGGCTGCCGTTTTGCGCATTGATCTTGAACAGCGCGCCACGCGAGCCGGTGCCGGCAGAAAGCACCACGGTCAGGATTTCGCCCGCCGGCCCTATTGCGATGCTGAACGGTATCTGACCCAGCGGCCCTTGCGCGGTGTCGCTGAAATCGCTAAACAGGACGCGGTTGCCGGTGGTCGCGTTCACCCTGAACAGCGCGCCGTTAAAACCGGTGCCGGCGTTCAAGTCCGCCACCAGAATTGTACCGTTCGCGTCCAGGGTCAGATTTACGGGGTCTTCGCCAAGCGGACCCTGTGACGAATCGTTGAAATCGCTCAACAACGTGCGGCGACCGTCGGATAGGTCAACTTCGAATATGGCGCCGCGGAAATCCGCGCCCGCGTCCAGATCGGAGACCAGTAACTGACCGTTCGGACTTACCGCAAGGCTGACGGGATTCAAGCCCAGGGGACCTTGTGACAACTTGCCGAAGTCGCTGACCAGCGTGCGTGCGCCGTTTACCGGGTTCACCCTAAACAGCGCGCCTCGCGCGTCGGCGCCGGCGCCGGAATCGATCACGTATACGCTGCCGATATCAATGGGGACGGTTTGTGCCTGCGCGCCAGACATGCAAATGGCCAACAACCCAAAAATCAGATAGATACGTGCGCTTACAAGTGGTGCGCCACGCGCGCATCGTGTCGATTCGTTACTCATCGAGCACCCTCCCGGGAAACTGGCGAAGCATCGAGGCGGTCATCGCCTCTTGTTTTTCAGTTGTAACAGGGCGGGCGCTTCGCCTCCAAGCGTTGCCGCGGCCGCACGTAGGGTTTTTTCGGCCGCTCGTCGGCGCGATCAGTTGCCGTTAGCCCGGCAGTCCCGATCGCAAGCGCGTTGATCCGGTTCAGGGGGAAGAAAAAACCAGCCGCGCGGTGTGTCTGAAGCGCGCGGCGGCGAGGCTTGCGTCGCGCGAAGTGGTGATCCAGTGCCTTATCGATCCGGATCGGCGCATGCCCTGGGGCGCGCCGGATCCGTGATCCATTCGCTCCACGAGCCGGCATAAAGGCGCGAGCCGGCGAGACCGGCGATCTCCATCGCCAGCAGGTTGTGGCAGGCGGTAACGCCGGAGCCGCACATATGTATCACGCGCTCAGGGTGGGTGTTCCCCAACGTCTCGCGAAACGAATTACGCAAGCCGTGCGGCGGCAGGAACGCGCCGCGTGCATCGAGATTGCGGTCGAAAGGCCGATTCAAGGCATCCGGGATATGGCCCGCGACCGGATCGATGGGTTCGACCTGGCCGGCAAACCGCTCCGTGGCGCGCGCGTCGAGCACGACGCTTTGCTGTGCAGCAAGATTGCGCGCAATGAAGTCACTGTCTACCCGCGCATCGTGGTCGATCCGCAAAGCGAACTCCGCGCCGCGCGTGACCCGCGGTATTTCCGCGGTCAGCGGACGCCCCTCCTCGCGCCAGCGATTGATGCCGCCGTCCAGTACCGCGACCGCGCTGTGCCCCAGCCAGCGCAACAGCCACCAGAGTCGCGCCGCCATCGCGCCGCCCGCGTCATCATAGGCGACCACCTGCGTTGCGCCATCGATACCCCATGCCGCGAAAGTTCGCGCCAGAACTTGCGGTTCAGGCAGCGGATGGCGGCCAGCGGATGCGGTTTTCGAGCCTGACAAGTCGCGTTCCAGATGAGCGTAACGCGCGTTCGGAAGATGGTTCTCGCGATACGCCGCTTGGCCGGCCTCGGGATCGGCCAGATTGAAACGGCAATCGATGATGACCCATCGCGGGTCCTGAAGATGCTCCTCCAAGGTGTCGCGGCTTACCAGCGTCGTGTACACAATGTCTTCTGCGGGGTCTTCTGCGGGCATGGGACCTCCTATCGATTCAGGCTTGTCGGCGCGCGCTCGGCCGATCAGTTGACAATCTCGGCGCGCACCCGGTTGCCGGCCGCGCACAATAAATCGTAGCCGACGGTGGTGGCGTTTCGGGCCACTTCGTCGACCGGCAGGTCTTTGCCCCACAAGGTCACGTCGTCGCCCACAGCAGCGTCACAGCCGCGCAGGTCGATGGTAATCATGTCCATGCACACGCGCCCGACCAGTTGCGTGCGCTGGCCGTTGATCAGCACCGGCGTGCCGGTGCTGGCGTGGCGCGGATAACCGTCGGCGTAACCGATCGCGGCCACGCCGATCGGCATGGCTTCTGGCGCGGTCCAGCTATTTCCATAGCCTACGTGCTCGCCGGCATGCATCCACCTGCGCGTAATCAGCGGTGCGGTCAAGGTCATGACCGGCTTAAGACCGGCGTGTTCGGCAGTGTCGTCAACGAACGGGGATGCGCCGTAGAGCATGATGCCGGGGCGCACCCAGTCGCCGTGGCTGCCGGGCCACGCCAGGATGCCGGCGGAGTTGGCCACGCTGCGCTTGCCGCTGAGTGCCGCGGTCGCGCGCTCGAAGGTATCCAGTTGCTGGCGCGAGTAATCGCTGCGGCGCTCATCCGCGCACGCCAGGTGGGTCATCAGCACGGGCGCCGTCGTGGCCCGCGGCAACGCGGTCACACGCCGATGAACCGCCGCGAGTTCGGTGGGTGCGAAGCCCAGTCGCGCCATGCCGGTGTCCACCTTGAGCCAGACGCGCACCGGCGCGGCGAGCGAGGTGGCGGCCAGCAGCTCGATTTGATAGGCGTCGTACACGGTCACATCGATGTTATTGGCGGCGGCTTTGACGAGCTGCGATGCGCTCTTGAAGCCCTGCAGACTGACAACGGTCTTGTCGATTCCCGCCGCGCGCAGCGCGAGTCCTTCATCGACGCAGGCCACGCCGAAGCCGTGCGCGTCGCCAAGCGTTTGCGCCACGGTCACCGCGCCATGCCCGTAGGCGTTGGCCTTGACGACCGCGAGCACGCGGCTGTGTGGCGCGGCTTCGCGTACGCGCTGAAAGTTATGAAGCAGCGCGGACCGGTCGATTAACGCGCGGGCCGCGCGCATCAGCCAAAGCGCTCGCCCGAATAGATTTCCGGAATATAGTTTTCGAACTTGGTGTACTGGCCGAGAAAGGTCAGCCGCGTGGTGCCGATGGGTCCGTTGCGCTGCTTGGAGATGATGATCTCGGCGGTGCCCTTGTCCGCGCTGTCTTCGTTGTACACCTCATCGCGGTAGATGAACGCGATCAGATCCGCGTCCTGCTCAATGGCGCCCGACTCGCGCAAATCGGACATGACCGGGCGCTTGTTAGGCCGCTGCTCGAGACTGCGGTTCAGCTGTGACAAGGCCACGACCGGCACGCCAAGCTCCTTGGCCAGCGCCTTTAATCCGCGCGAGATTTCCGAGATTTCGGTGGCGCGATTCTCAGGCGTACCCGGCACCTGCATCAGCTGTAAATAATCCACGATGATGAGGTCCAGCCCATGCTCGCGCTTGAGGCGGCGCGAGCGGGCGCGCAGTTCCGTTGGTGTCAGCGCGGCGCTGTCGTCCACGAACAGCCTGGTGTCGGTCAGTACGGACACCGCGCTGGACAGCCGCGGCCAGTCTTCCTCGGCGAGCTTGCCAATCCGCAGACGGTGCTGATCGATGCGGCCCAGTGAGGCCAGCATGCGCATCGAAATCTGCTCGCCCGGCATTTCCATGCTGAATATCGCCACCGACGCCTGCTGCTTCACCGCGGCGTATTCCGCGATATTTATCGCGAAGCTGGTCTTGCCCATGGATGGGCGGCCCGCGACGATCACCAGATCGCCCGGCTGCAGGCCGGAAGTCTTTTCGTCGAACTCGCTGAAGCCGGTCGCAATGCCGGTGATGGGATCGTCTTTTTCGAACAAAGCGTCGATGCGCTCGACGGTGGACTTGAGCAAGGTCTTGATGTCCTTGAAACCGGCGCGCAGCCCCTGACTGGCGATGCGGAATACCCTTTGTTCCGCCTCGTCCAGCAATATCTTGCTGTCGCGCCCGTCGGCGTTGAAGCCCGCGTCGCAGATTTCGGTGCCGACCGCGATCAGTTGGCGCAGAATGGAACGTTCACGCACGATGTCGGCGTAGGCACGAATGTTCGCGGCGCTGGGGGTCTCGTGCGCAAGGGTGCCGACATAAGCCAGCGCGCTGCCGTCGCTCAAGCTCTTGCGTTGCGTTAAGTGTTCGGACAGCGTGATGACGTCGAAGGGCTGCTGCCTGTCGGCCAGCTCCCGGATGGCTACGAACACGGCGCGGTGGTCCGCGAGGTAGAAATCCTCTTCACCGATCCGGTCGGCGATCTGATCCCAGGCGTTGTTGTCCAGCATGAGGCCGCCCAGCACCGCCTGTTCGGCGTCCAGCGAGTGCGGCGGGACCTTGAGGCTTTCCGCGCTGGGCGGCCGGCGGCCGGTTCGGGTCGGGGCATTCGCCATAAATCTACGTTGCTCCGCGTCGATTCACGTGCCAGCTCAGAGTTGTATCGCTGTGGAGCGGATACGCCATGTTTCAAGATCAGGTCAGAATCTGCCACGCCGCCGCAGCTTAAGCCTCCGGCACCACGGACACTTTGATCGTGGCGGTGACGTTGGTGTAAAGGTGCAGATCGACCTCATAATCGCCGGTCTGACGCAGCGTGCCGCGCGGCAGGAGCACCTCGCGCTTCTCCACCTCGACGCCGGCCGCCTGCATGGCCAGCGCGATATCCGCCGGACCGATCGAGCCAAACAGTTTGCCCTCCGCGCCGGCTTTCGCGGGAATTGTCACAGCCTGCCCTTCCAGCCGCTCGCGGCGCGCCTCGGCTTGCGCCTGCGTGTCCTGGGCGGTCTTTTCGAGCTCCGCGCGGCGCGCCTCGAACGCGGCGATGTTCTCGGCTGTCGCGAATTTCGCCTTGCCGGTGGGGAACAGATAATTACGTGCATAGCCCGGGCGCACCTTGACCCGATCACCAAGCCCGCCCAGATTTTCGATACTGTCCAGCAATATAATTTCCATCGATGTTACCTGCGTCTGGTTGATGTGTGTCTAATTCACGAACCGCCGGATTACGAATCACGCTTGTCGGCCAGGCGCGCGCGGAAGTTGGCGAATGTGTCCACCGCGCCCATGAGTGACAGCCCCGCCAGCATGTGCGGCAACGCCAGCAGCAGCAATCCATACACGCCGAAAAGCCACAAGGTGGCGTGACCGCTGGCGGCGATAACCGCGTGGGTTACCGCCATCCCCTGCAAAAAGAACATGGCCGCGGCCACCAGGGTCAGTTCGATGACCAGCGGTGCGTGGGTGAGCACGGCGCCGGCAACCAGAAGCAACGCCAAAGCGGCCATTGGATAACCGAGCTGCAGCCCGGTGAACTCGTCGCGGAAGCCACCCCGATTGTATAACAAGGCCTGCCACCAACGCGCGAGCAGCAGGGTCAGCGCCAGACTCAGCAGCATCGCCGCGATAAATCCGCCGCTCATCACCGGCGCGGCCCGGGCCAGCAGCGCGTCGATGGACGCTACTGGCACCTCTGCGCCGACCAGTGCGGGGCGCACGAGCGTGTCCAGTAACCTCGCCCACATCGCTGTCGCGTCCGGCACCAGCATGCGCATGGCCAGCACTGCGCCGAGTCCGGTCATCAACGCGATCCGCAAGGTGAACGCCAGCGACATGCTATGACGCAGCAATAGTGCGATAAGCAATACCGGCAGCCATTGAACGACGCCGAATGCAAGACCGAACCAGACCTCCCCGATAACCAGCAAGCTGATCAGCATCATGCTCAGAGCCGACCACAGCAACACGCTGCCGCCACTGCCGGCGCCCAGCCTCAGGGCCACCAGCCCCAGCGCCGCTCCGCTCAACAGTGTCACCGGCGGGAACGCAAAGCCCAGCAGCGCAAAGCCCAGCACCACGCTGACGGCCTGCCAGCGGCCCGCCATGACGAATGCCGCCAGTTTGTTCATTGTTGTGTCAATCGACTGTTACCAGCGGCGTCGCATTGCGCGCGTCTGCGTCGAAATGATTCACACAAGCAACCGCCAGGGATCAGGCGTCGATGCCGGCGTTAATGCTGGTCGCTGTAAGGCAGCAGCGCCAGAAACCGCGCGCGCTTCACGGCGCTCGCCAGCTGGCGCTGGTAACGTGCGCTGGTGCCCGTGATGCGGCTGGGCACAATCTTGCCGGTTTCGGTAATGAAGCTCTTGAGCAGATTGATGTCCTTGTAATCGATCTCGGTAATGCCTTCCGCGGTAAAGCGGCAATAACGTCGGCGACGGAAGAAACGTGACATAAGCGAACCTCGCGTATAAATCGTGAATGAGGGGGACGGACGAGCAAGCCCGCGACTTAAGCGGATTCCTGTTCGTCGCGGTCAGGGCGTTCGGGCCGCGTGGTTTCCGACGCGTCATCCGTGCGCTCGGGACGGCTTTCGGTCGCGTCGCTGTCGTCACTTTCGGCGCGCTGCTCTTCTTCTCTGGACTTGGCGAGCGGCGACGCGTCGGTATCGGCCCTGGGCCGCAACATGATTAGATTGCGGATCACCGCGTCGTTAAAGCGGAAGGCGCTCTTGATCTCATCCAGGGTCGTCTGTTCGCATTCTATGTTCATCAACACGTAGTGCGCCTTGAGGATTTTATTGATGGGGTAGGCGAGCTGGCGGCGGCCCCAGTCTTCCAGGCGGTGAATGCGTCCGCCGCCGGATTCCACCATCGACCGATACCTTTCGATGGTCGCGGGAACCTGCTCGCTCTGGTCCGGATGGACCATGAATACGATTTCGTAATGCCGCATGAACTTGCTCCTTCCGGGTCAAGCCTTCCGCAACGTGTCCACACAGTGGGTCCAGAAAACGGGCGGTAAGGCAAGGAGTGGTGGAAAGCCGATCGTTGCCGACCGACGGGAGGCACGTATCGTACAAGAGCGCCCGCGCGCTTGCAATTCGAACCCCGCTGAGGTCGGCGTTGCGCCATGGTTGAGGCCTCTTTAGATCAATGCAACGGCAGGCTGGTTAAGTGGATGTTGACTGACTTTAACAAATAGCCCGAAATTCGGGATCTACCAATTCAACTTATAGACTCACGTAATCACTTTGCCAAACACCGCGACACGCAGCGGGGATCGTAATGCGGTCAGCATGATCGTCGGCAATCGCTGGCGCTGATGTGCCAGACCGAGCGCATGATCGAGTATTCAATTCCGCAATCAAAAAAAAGGGGCACATTCAATTTGCCGCATGGCGGAAAAAAGTTTAGGTTGGCAGTGTCCAGATTCTCTTTCACCGGTCGCCGGACGCAACCTCGGAGCGAATTAAAATGAATACGGGAATATCCGAAGAACAGCAGAAAGCGATTGCCGAAGGACTCGCACGAGTGCTCGCGGATTCGTACACACTGTACCTGAAGACCCACAATTTCCACTGGAACGTCAAGGGGCCGATGTTTACCACCTTGCATACATTGTTCGAGCAGGAATACACGGAACTTGCCCTGGCGGTGGACGAGATTGCCGAGCGCATTCGCGCCCTGGGCTATTCGGCGCCGGGTTCCTACAAACAGTTCGCGGAGCTGACGACGATCGAGGAGGAAACGCGCGTGCCGCAGGCCGAAGAAATGATCCGGCAACTGGTCGTCGGACAGGAGTCGGTGATTGCGACGATGCGGAGTATCTTCCCGGTCGCCGATGATGCGGGCGACGAGGCGACGGCCGATCTGCTTACACAGCGCATGCGCATCCACGAGAAAAACGCGTGGATGCTGAGAAGTCACCTGGAATAGCGCGGGCGAGCGCGGCGGTCGTACTTTCGCATGAGCGCGCTGTGGGATTCTTAGTGACCTGATCGGTAGATGCCGGTCGCGCAGAGCCAGTGAACCTGACTGCGCGCGGTGCGGCCCGCCGGGCGTGGCACATTCAGAGTGTCCGTCGCCATAACGAGATGTGGATCTATCGACCCGCATCTTGTTGCGGTGCTTGTGGCGGCGGCAGTACTTCGGCTTCGGAACCAGGTTTGTGTGGCTGTGGTTCGTTCTCGAATGTGAGTTCGGTAATACGCGTCTCGTCCACGCCCGTGACTTTGGCGGCGTGCCCGTTAAGTTGCACGATTTCTCCGACCTGAGG
>JACCYU010000143.1 GCA_013696315.1 Gammaproteobacteria bacterium
CGTTAAGTTGCACGATTTCTCCGACCTGAGGCAGACGCCCCAGCATTTCGGTTACGTGCCCGCCGATGGTCGCTTCGTGCGGATTGGCAATTTCGACGTTAAGCCGTTTTACGACCAGGCGGATCGACGCCGAGCCGGCAACCCGCGTGCACTCGCCTTCCTCCACGATCAGCTCGACGCGATCGGTGTCGAACTCGTCTTCGATTTCGCCGACGATTTCCTCGAGTATGTCCTCCAGTGTAACCAGACCGACCGTAATGCCGTGCTCGTCGGCCACCAGCGCCATGTGGTTGCGGTCACGCCGCAGGTCACGCAGCAGTTCGTCGATTAGCACGGATTCCGACACGCGCGGCAACGGGCGCGCGATATCCCGCGGCTTGATCTTTTCGTCCTCGATAACCGCGCGCAGCAAGTCTTTTGCGTGCACCAGGCCGATGGTGGCGTCCAACCCCTGTTCGCCATCACACAATGGCAGACGCGTGCGGCCGGAAGCGAGCAGCCGCGCGGCGATGGCGCGCAGGTCGTCGGTCACGGTCACGAACTCCACGTTCGGTCTCGGCAGCATGATGTCGCGCGTACGCCGTTCGCCGAACGAGAACACGTTTTCGGTGAACCGGCGCTCGTCGATGTCGATCAGCCCTTCGGCGGCGCTCTGGCGTAACAATTCGCGCAGCTCGTCTTCCGAGTGCGGCGTGTGACCTACCTCGCGGGCGGGCGGTACGCCAAAAGGCTTGAGAATCAGATTGCCCATTGCGTTGAAGAGATCGACCACCGGCTTGGTGAGTAGATAGAACAATCGCATGGGCGGCGCGAACAGCAGCGCGACTGGCACGGTGCGGGAGATGGCGAGGCTTTTGGGTACCAGCTCGCCTAGCACCACGTGCAACAAGGTGACGGTGGCGAATGCGAGTCCGGCGGCGACCGCGAACCCCGTGTACGCGGAGGCGTCGCCTAGCCAGGGCTTGAACAGTGCCTGAAAAAAAGGCTTGCCGACCACGCCCAGGCCGATGCTCGCCAGGGTGATACCGAGCTGGCAGGCGGAGAGATAAGCATCGATGTGATCAACGGCGTGGCGCGCGGATTTTGCGCCCGCCGTACCTTTGCGCTCCAGCTCATTGAGCTGTGTGGGGCGCAGGCGAGTGATCGCGAATTCCGTGCCGACGAACAGGAAATTCGCCACCAGGAGCAGGATGGTAAGAGCCAGATCGACCATTTAATGCCGCGCTACGGGTCGACCCAACCTGGGCATTCGGGGATGCATTTGCACCAGAGTCTACGCCAAAGAATGGCGAGACGGCAAATGCAAATTGTGGTCAATTCGATCATCCAAAGTTGGGCCGACATCCGCGGCCATTCATTTCCTCCCCGAATTCGCCGCGCGGAGTGCCGCCGGCAGTGCCGTAAGATGTTTGTAACATAAACCTGGGCGGCATACGTAGTGGCGCCCTAACGGATTTGTCATGCCTCTGTAACAAGAATAGATTACTTATAAAGCCAGCAAAACAAAGTGATGCAAAATGAATGCAGCCACGATACTCACTATAGAAGATGAAGCGGCAATCCGCGAGATGGTCAGTTACGCGTTGCGGCGCGCGGGGTTCGAGGCCGTGGAGGCGGGCGATGCCGACGAGGCGCTCGTACAGGTCGCGGAAACCAATCCGGACCTGATTCTGCTGGACTGGATGCTGCCGGGCCAGAGCGGCATGGACCTGGCGCGACGCCTGCGCAGAGACGATCGCATGCGCGACATCCCCATTATCATGCTCACCGCCCGGGTCGAAGAGGACGACAAGATTCTCGGACTGGAGGCGGGCGCGGATGACTACATTACCAAGCCGTTCTCGCCGCGCGAACTGATCGCGCGCATCAAGGCGCTGCTGAGGCGCTCGCGGCCGCACGCGGACGATGCGCCGGTGCAGGTCGGCGATCTGACCTTGGACCCTGGCGATCATCGCGTATCCGTGGACGATCGCGCGATCGCCGTCGGGCCCACGGAGTTCAGGTTACTGCATTACTTCATGACACATCCCGACCGGGTTTATAGCCGCGGCCAGTTGCTGGATCGGGTATGGGGCCGCAACAGCTTCGTCGAAGAGCGTACCGTGGACGTGCATATTCTTCGTTTGCGCAAGGCGCTCACGGTGCATGGCTACAGCCGCTATATTCAGACGGTGCGCGGCGCCGGTTACCGCTTTTCCTGTCGCAATTGAGTGCCTGTGTCTACTGGAATTATTAACTATCCAGAGCGCGGGCCGGGACATAACGCGCCACCTAGCGCGCAGAACCAGGGCACGTGATGTCTGGACGCTGGCACATCGAGCTTTGGCGCATCGCGCTTGGCGTGTTGCCGGCGTGGCTGCTGGGCATGTGGCTGGGCTGGGCTGGCTGGCTGGTAGCGGGCGCGCTGGCGACAATGCTCGTATGGCATCTGCTGCAATTACGCCAACTGGAGCGGTGGCTGGCGACCGGCGGCGCGCGCGAGTTGTCCGGCACGAGTGGCGTCTGGGGGCGGATGGCCGATGACCTCGCCCGCCTGCGCAGGGGCAATCGCAAGCGCAAACAGACGCTTACCGCGTTACTGGGCCGCTTTCGCGAATCCGCGGCGGCGATGCCGGATGCGGTGGTCATCATCGGCGCCTACGGCGAGCTCGAGTGGTTCAACGATGCGGCCACGCGGTTGCTGGGCCTGCGGCCGCGCCAGGATATTGGCCGGCGCCTGACGCACCTGGTGCGCCACCCGGCGTTCACGGGCTATCTGGCAGCGGGCGAGTATGGCGAGCCGGTCGAGTTCCCGTCGCCGGTCAGCGAACACCTGTACTTAAGCGCGCGCGCGGTGCCCTACGGTAAGAATCAGCTGCTGGTCGCGGCGAGGGATGTGACCCGTATGCACCGGCTGGAGGCGATACGCCGCGACTTCGTCGCCAACGTTTCGCATGAACTGCGCACGCCGCTGACGGTGATTACCGGATATCTGGAGACCTTTGGCGACGACGAGCAGGTGCGCGCATCGGTGAGCACCGCGCGTACTGTGCAGCAGATGGAGGAGCAGGCCGATCGCATGCGGCGTCTGGTCGAGGAGCTGCTCATGTTGTCTCGGCTTGAGACCACACCCGCTACGGTCGATGATACGCGCGCCGTATCGG
>JACCYU010000144.1 GCA_013696315.1 Gammaproteobacteria bacterium
TCACGCCCGCAGGCTCAAGACCCTGCGGGGACTCACACCCTACGAATACGTCAACAAAATCCGGACGCAAGAACCACAACGATTCAAACTCGATCCGTACCAGCACATTCCGGGACTAAACAACTAAGGTGTAAAAGCGCGCCGGGCCCGCGTCCAAGACGCGGAAGCGGTACTTGCGGCGCTTGACCACGAAAAATGGCTGAATCTTGCCGTTGACCGTAAGCTTGTCGCCGAGCACGCCGTCGAGGTTGAAATCATCGAACACGAGTTCCCCGGTACGCGGATCGAACTTCTTGTCCGCGATCATTAACTCAACGTCGTACGGGCCACTGGGTAACCGCCAGCCCTGGGTCTCATTACCGGTGTCTTTTTCATCGAAGAAACGCACCATGTTCGCCAGGCCCTTGTACACGCCGGCCGAGGTAAAGTCGGGACGGTGATAATGGAAAAACAAGGTAGTCAACGTCTCGCGGACGTCGCCACCGCTCGCGTCCCGCCATGCGGCCGGGATGGTCCCCGGCACGGTGAAGCCGGGGCGGGCCATGCAGAAGTGGTGATCCGTGTACTGCCCGCGCTCGTTCCAGTCCCAGGGGCCGCCGTCGGTCTCCGAGGCAGTGTGGGCGTTGTGCAGATGCGTAATCGACTGCGGGACGCCGAAGCCGACATGGTCGTTCACGGCCGGCAGATGGTTTTCCATGCGCAGCAATACCGGCTCGCCGTAGCGGCAGTTCACGGTGGGCCCGGGAAAGATGCCATCGAAGCCCCAGATGGGGCTGTCAATCAAATCCCGATGAAAGCTGTGAGGCTTTTCTTCCGCGCGCACGCGATAGGTCTTCTGAGGCAAAAACCGGTTGTAAAACTGGTGCGCGGCCGGGTTCGGAGCCGGGCCTGTGCCCAGTGACTTGGGCTGCAACACCGGCGGTATGGGCAGCGCTTCCACCCACGGCGTGGTGGGCGGGCTGGGTAGGATAACGACCTGCGCGCCCGCTTTGGTCAACCAGGCGCCGCCCATACCCAACAGGCCGCCGCCGCCGGTGACCAGTCCCATCTTCAGAAGCTCGCGGCGGCTAAGGCGCGCCTGCGCGATCTCGCGTTGCAGGTCTAGAAGCCTGTGCATGGTGCGTTGCGCTTTGGTCAACATGTCTGCTTTTTCCTTAATCGATGAATTGTCCCGCAGCGCCCTGAATGGGGCGCTCTTGTTAAATGGCCGCGTTGCTGGCGTTGGGTACCGACATCGAGCTTAAGATGGACTCGACGATACCCATCGGGCGCGTCATCGCCGGACACCCGGCCCAGCGGCGGAGGCGGTCGTTGCCGAAACGCAGGATGCCGGTGTGCTCCGCGTCGATCGCGTCGAGCGCCGGGTTCGGGTTGTAGAACCCCAGCGCGACGCGTAATTCTTGAATGTCCTCACGGCTGCCCGTAAGGAATTGCCAGCCGGGCTTTACCTGAAACAGTCGGGCGTAGCTATGCAGGACGCCCACCGTGTCCACCTCGGGTTGCAGGGTGATGGAATACATGAACAGATCGCGTCCCACGCGATCTCCGAGCAGCCGCTGCACATGGCGCAGGTTCTGGGTCATGAGAGGGCACGAGTCCCCGCACCCGGTGTACATTACGTTGACGGTGACCACCCTGCCTTTGACCAGATCGTCGTAGAATCTCACCGCGCGGCCCTCGTGCGTCAGCATGGGCACGTTGGGAATCGCGCCGGAGCCCGCTCTAGCGGCGGATGGGTTGTTATTCGGCGACTGCCGGCTGCCCAGGTCATGCCCGCCGCCACGCCGCCGATCGCCGCCGTACCTGTGCTAGTCAGAAACTGTCTTCGTTGCATCGTCATACCCTCGCAGATCGTCTGCTGGCGTTAGAGCAAAGGGCGAGCCAAGTTCGCAAGTAGTTGATTAATAGTAACTAAAAGCGCCACGCGGGACGCGCTTGTGCAATATCAAGAGTGTCCGCGTATGCAGCCGGCGGCGCGGCTATCAGGGAATAGATCTGTGAATCAATTACATAGCCAGGACATTACATCATAGCTATAAGATTCGCGGACTGGTGTAAAGGGACCGGACAGGTGTAAAGGACGCGGACAGCATCGCTGCCCAGCGTTAAACCGTATTACGAAGCGCTTAGTCGAGGCTTTCCCGGCCCCAGACCATTCTTGCGATGGCGGCTGAATCCAGTTCGCCGTGGCCGGCCTCGACGAGAGTGTCGAGGTAGGCCAGCGCCCGGTCGGCGCCGGGAATGTCAACGCCGGCTTCGTGCGCGGCTTCCAGCGCGATGCGCATATCCTTCAGATGCAATTTGCTCTTGAAGCCCGGCGTGTAGTTGCCGTCCAGCATGCGCTGGCCGTGGTTTTCCAGGATCTTGCTGTACGCGAATCCGCCCAGCAGCGCCTCGCGTACGCGGACGGGATCGGCGCCCGCGGCGTGCGCAAGCAGCAACGCTTCGCCCGTCGCCGCGATCATCTGCGCCACCAGTATTTGATTGCAGGCTTTGGCGACCTGACCAGCCCCGGCCGGTCAGACGTGTACGATATTCGTGCCCAGGCATTCGAAAACCGGGCGCATGCGCTCGAATACGGCGGGTTTGCCGCCGACCATGATCGACAGGCTGCCGCCGATGGCGCCCTGTTCCCCGCCCGAAACCGGTGCGTCCAGCATGTCGATCTGATGCGATGCGAGCGCTTCGGCAAGCTGGCGGGTGGCAGCGGGAGAAATGGTGCTCATGTCGATCACGACACATCCGCGCCTGGCGCCGCACGCGACGCCTTGTTCGCCCAGAATCACCGCTTCGACGTCGGGGGTATCCGATACCATCGTGATGATGACATCGGCGTGGGCCGCGAGCCTCGCTGGTGTCGGGTACACGCTCGCGCCCTTGTCGGTTAGCGGCTGCACCGTCTCCGGTCGGCGAGCGTAAACGGCGAGCGGGTAGCCCGCCTTGAGGAGGTTCAGGGCCATCGGACGTCCCATGATGCCGAGTCCGATAAAACCGATGACAGGTTTGGTTGCAGGCATTAGGATTCGCTTATGTCAAAAGCGAATGGTCGCGCAACGCACGCGCCCAAGGCAACAGGCGCCGCCGCCTCCCCGGGCTCCTCGCGCCGCATTATCGGGAGCGCCCGGATGACCTTCACCCGGACGAATACCTTGAGCGATTACAATCTCAAGCGATGAGACTGCGATTCAACCAGCTCAAGGGCAGCCTTGATAAGCGCCTGGCGCCGGTTTACCTGATTACGGGCGACGAACCATTACAGGTGATGCTGGCGGCCGATGCGGTACGCGCCGCCGCGCGCGCGCGGGATTATCAGGAGCGCGTGATACTGGACGCCGAAGCCGGGTTCGACTGGGCCGCATTGCGCGAGGCCGCGGCCAGTCTCTCCCTGTTCGCCGAGCGTCGCCTGCTGGATCTACGCATGCCGGGTAAACCCGGCGCGGTCGGCGCGCCCGCGTTAACCCATTATGCCCGTCAGCCGCCGCCGGATACCGTGCTGCTGGTGCAATGCGGTAAGCTCGATAAAGCCGCGGCGAATACCGCATGGGTGAAGGCGCTAGATCGCGCTGGTGTGATGCTGCAGGTGTGGCCGCTGGCGGCGCGCGAGACGCGGCAGTGGATACACGCGCGGCTGAACGAGAGAGGCCTTAGAGTCAGCGAGGATGCCTTGTCGCTGCTGGCGGAACGCGGGCAGGGCAATCTGCTGGCGGCAAACCAGGAAATCGAAAAGCTGAGCCTGCTGTATGGCGATGCGCGCGCTCGTGAACCCTTGAGCGTGAGCGAGATAGTGGTGGATGTGGCCGATAGCGCGCGCTTCAATGTGTTCGAGCTGGCCGAGACCGCGCTCGCCGGCCATGGCGCGCAGGCTGCGAGGATTCTGCGAAGACTTGCCGCCGAAGACGTGAAACCGGCGCTGGTGCTCTGGTCGCTGACCGATCAGGTACGCGCGCTGGCGTCGATCTCCGGCCAGATCAGTCAGGGCGCGTCCCTGGATCAGGCCGCTGCCGGCATCAATCCGCCGCGCAGGCTGCCGATGCTTAAGATGGCGTTCAGGCGTCAGACCGCCGCGGCCTGGGCTGCGTTATTGCGGCGCTGCGCGCGGGTTGATCGTATGATCAAAGGGCAGGAACCCGGCAACCCGTGGGATGAACTGCTAGTATTAACCATGAGTCTCAGCGGCCAGCCGCTGTTTGATGTTGCGATAGAGAGAATCTCCAAAGCGAGAATCCGTTGAAAGCGTCTGAATGAGTGCGACCATCGAAACATCCGGTCTGGACGTGCGGGAGTACATGCGGGAGATGGGCGTCAAAGCGCGCGTCGCGGCCCGCGAGCTCGCGCGCGTGGAAAGCGGGGCCAAGAATGCCGCGCTAGTCGCGATCGCGCGGGCGATCGATACCTCCGTAGCGCCGCTCGCCGCGGAAAACCGGAAAGACCTCGAAACCGGCCGCCGCCGCGGTCTGGACCAGGCGCTGCTGGATAGACTCACGCTTAACGACGCGCGCATCGCCGCCATGGCCGAAGGGCTTCGCCAGATCGCCGCGCTCACCGATCCCGTCGGCACGATTACCGATCTCGCGTTTCGTCCCTCGGGCATTCAGGTCGGCCGCATGCGCGTGCCGCTGGGCGTGATCGGCATCGTCTACGAGTCGCGCCCCAATGTGACGGCCGATGCAGCCGGATTGTGCCTCAAGTCCGGCAACGCTGCCATTCTGCGCGGCGGTTCCGAGGCTTATCATTCCAATCAGGCCATCGCGCGATGCATTCGTGCCGGTCTCGACGAGGCCGGGGCGCCGCGTGATTCAGTGCAGGTGGTTGAGACCACGGATCGCGCCGCGGTCGGCGCGATGCTCGCCATGCGCGAGTATGTGGATGTGATTATCCCGCGCGGCGGCAAGGGGCTGATCGAGCGCGCCAGTCGCGAGTCGAAGATACCGGTCATCAAGCATTGGGACGGCATTTGTCATGTATACATTGACGATCGCGCCGATCTGAACAAGGCCGAAGAGATCGCCGTCAATGCCAAGACCCATCGCTATGGCGTGTGCAACGCGATGGAGACCTTGCTGGTGGCCCAAGGCGTGGCGGATAAGATTCTGCCGCGGCTGAAACGCCGCTTCGACTCGAAAGGTGTTGAACTTCGCGGTTGCGCACGGACTTGTGCCGTGCTTCCCGACATCGCGGCGGCTACCGAAGCCGACTGGGGCACGGAATATCTGGCGCCTGTCCTGTCGATCCGCGTGGTGGCCGACCTGGACGATGCGATGGCGCACATCGCGGCTTATGGTTCGGATCATACCGACACCATCGTCACCGAGGATTACACGCGGGCGCGGCGTTTTCTGCGCGAGGTGGATTCGAGCTCGGTGATGGTCAACGCTTCCACCCGCTTCGCCGATGGTTTCGAATACGGGCTGGGCGCGGAAATCGGCATCAGCACCGACAAGCTGCACGCGCGCGGACCGGTGGGGCTGGAGGGCCTCACGTCGCAGAAGTTCGTCGTCTTCGGTGACGGCCAGATTCGCGCGTGACAGCACTGATTACGGCTGCATGATCGGCGTCCTGGGTGGCACCTTCGATCCCATCCACTTCGGACACATCAATCCCGCGCTGGAACTGTTGCGGACTTTGCCGCTGCGGGAAATCCGCTTCGTGCTCGCGCGCAACCCCCCCCATCGCGAGCCGCCTCTCGCCGATACGACGCACCGGTGGCGGATGTTAGAACTGGCGTTGCAGGCGCACCCGGGCCTGCTGCCCGATGATCGCGAACTGCGTCGCGACGGGCCGTCCTACACCATCGACACCGTGCGCGAGCTGCGTGCGGAAGTTGGCGACTCGCAACCCCTGTGCCTCATCCTCGGCGCCGACACCTTCGCGGCTTTTACCTCATGGCGTAGTTGGCGCGAAATTCTGGAACAAGCCCATATTGTCATAACCGCAAGGCCCGGCAGTTCGATGCCAGCCAACGGCGAGGTCGGGCGTTTGTTGCAGGCGCGACGCGCGCATGCGGCCGAGGACCTCGCTCGACGTCCGGGCGGTGGCATTCTGGCGTGTTCCCTGCATCTGCTGGACATCTCGTCCACAATGATTCGCAAGGCACTGGCGAGCGGAGACGACCCAGACACTATGCTTCCCGCTAAAGTGCTGCGCTATGTTCACCAGCATAGACTTTATCAAGAACTCCCGATAACCCCGACGTCCAAAGGTAGGTGATGGAAACAGAAAACTTGCAGCAACTCGTGGTCACCGCGCTAGGTGACCTTAAGGCCCAGGATATTCAGGTAATCGACGTGCGCAACAAGACGCCCATTACCGATTTGATGGTGATCGCATCAGGCACTTCCGACCGGCACGTCAAGTCGCTGGCCGATAGCGTCGTCGCCAGGGTCAGGCAGGCCGGCATCAGGCCGCTCGGTATCGAAGGCGCGCGCGACGCCGAGTGGGTACTGGTCGATCTCAACGACATTATCGTGCACGTGATGCTGCCGCGCGTGCGCGATTATTACAATCTGGAACGGCTGTGGATGGTAGACGAGCCCTTGGAAAACCGGGCACATTCCTGATGTGACACGATTAAGCGAAAATTCACCATAGTACATCCGCATGCGCGTTCGCCTGCTCAGCGTCGGCACGCGCATGCCGGAGTGGATCATTGCCGGCGTTCACGATTACGCGCGGCGGCTGCCCCCGCAGTGGGCGTTCGCTCTCAAGGAGATTCCGGTTTCCAGGCGACGACCACCGGACCCGGAGCCAGGCAGAATTGACGAGGGCGAACGGCTCTTGACCGCTCTCTCCGGCGATACGCATGTCGTCGCGCTGGATGAACGGGGCGATCACTGGCGCACCGCTGAACTGGCTGCGAAACTCAATACATGGATGCAGTTCGGCCAGGATTTGACCTTCATGATCGGCGGCCCCGATGGTCTGTCGCAAGCGTGTATTGAACGCGCCAATGAACGCTGGTCGCTCTCGGCGCTAACTTTTCCCCACGCGCTGGTGCGGGTAATAGTACTGGAGCAGCTCTATCGGGCGTCAACGATTTTACGCAATCACCCTTACCACCGGTCCTAGCCGTTCGATGCATAAAGCCGGTGTCCTTGGCCGCAGGGCCGCGTCCGCATGCGCCAGGCGCGGCTGATTCTCGCATCCGCTTCTCCCCAGCGGGCCGCGCTGCTGCGACAGCTGGGTATCGACTTCGACGTCGTGCCGGCAGACATTGACGAGACCCCTAGACCGGGCGAAGCTGTAGCGCACTACGTCGCGCGTTGGCGTTTGATAAATCACTGACAGTTATGCGCGCCGCGCCGCCGGGTGTGCCGGTGCTGGGCGCGGATACGGCGGTCTATCTGGATGGCTACGTGCTGGGCAAGCCCGCGAACAGGGACGACGCGTTAACGATGCTGGCGGCATTGTCGGGCCGCGCGCACCGGGTGTTCAGCGCGGTGGCGATAAGCACTTTTGAGCGGCATTCACAGCGGCTCTCCGTGACGCGTGTTCACTTTCGCGAAATCAGCGCGGCCGAGTGCTGCGCCTACTGGGCAACGGGCGAACCACGGAGCAAGGCGGGCGCCTACGCGATTCAGGGCAGGGCCGCGGTTTTTATCAGCGCGCTGCACGGCAGTTATTCCGGCGTGATGGGGCTGCCGCTGTTCGAGACCGGCGAATTGTTGCGGGACTTCGGTATCGAGATCCCGTGACGCTTAAGACGTGGGCTGGCATGTTTGGTAACACCGCCATGGGACTGTGAAAAAATAATGGGACCGTGAAGTATGAGCGAAGAAATTCTTATAAACGTCACGCCCCAGGAAACGCGCATCGCCATCGTCGAAAACGGCGTGCTGCAGGAAATCTGGATCGAGCGCAGCCGCAAGCGTGGTCTGGTCGGCAATATCTATAAGGGCAGGGTCTGCCGCGTGATGCCGGGCATGGATGCCGCGTTCGTGGACATCGGGCTGGAAAAGGCGGCATTTCTGCACGCCTCCGACGTGGGTGTGGTGGTCGAGGAAATGGCCGAAGGCGTGCTGGCGACGCACCGGGAAACCATCGGCCAGTTGCTGCACGAAGACCAGCAGTTGCTCGTGCAGGTGGTCAAGGACCAGCTTGGCACCAAGGGCGCGCGCCTGACTACGCATCTGACGATCCCTTCGCGTTACCTGGTGTCCGCGCCCGGCGCGATCGCCACGGGCATTTCGTCCAAGATCGGCGGCGACGACGAGCGCCTGCGCCTTAAAACCATTATGGAACGGCTGGTGGCGGAGGGCGGGCGTCCCTGCGGGTACATCGTGCGCACCGCCGCGGACGGCGTGACTGAAAGAGCGCTGGCTCGGGATATGCGCTTTCTGGAGAAGTTGTGGGCGAGTATTACCGAAAGAGCCGAGCGCGCGGCCCCCGGTACGGCCGTGTATGCCGATCTGCCGATGGCGCTGCGCATCTTGCGGGACATGGCGGGTTACGAGGTGGAGAAAGTGCGCATCGATTCGCGCGAGACTTTCCAGAAGGTCAACGAATTCATCGAGTCCCTGATGCCGGAGATGGCGGGGTGGGTCGAGCACTATCCTGGCGAGCGCCCGATTTTCGATTTGTACGGCGTCGAGGACGAGATACAAAAGGCGCTGGAGCGCAAGGTGCAACTCAAATCCGGCGGATATCTGATCATCGATCAGACCGAGGCCATGACCACCATCGACGTTAACACGGGCGGATTCGTCGGTCACCGGAATCTGGAAGAGACGATCTTCAAGACCAACCTGGAGGCGACGCAAAGCATCGCGCGTCAGCTGCGCCTGCGCAATCTGGGCGGCATTATCATCATCGATTTCATCGACATGACGCAGGAGGATCACAAGCGGCAGGTGATGCGCGCGCTGGAAAAGAGTCTGGAACGCGATCACGCCAAAAGCCACGTGAGCGAAGTGTCGCCGCTGGGGCTGGTGGCCATGACCCGCAAACGCACCCGCGAAAGCCTGGAACGCGTGCTGTGCGAGGCCTGTGGCACCTGCGGCGGGCGCGGCACCTTAAAGACCGCGGAAACGGTGTGCTTCGAGCTGTTTCGCGAGATTCTGCGCGACGCCCGCCAGTTCGAATCCAACGAGTTGCTGGTGCTGGCCGCCCAGGAAGTCGTGGACATGCTGCTCGACGAGGAATCGACCAGTCTGGCGGAGCTTGAAGAATTTATCGGCAAGCCGATCAAATTCCAGGTGGAACAGCTTTATACTCAGGAGCAGTTCGATGTCGTTCCCATGTAGCGTGCGGCCCGAGAACGCCCGCGCGCCCGCATGTGGCGCGCCGACCGGACCGGAAGCGCCTTGCAAGCGTTACGCCTTTGGTTAGCGCCCGACATACAAGCCTTGTCTGACTATAGCTCAGTGTATTGTTTCGCCCTGGCCTGAGCGCTTAAGGATCCGCACGGATTGCGATGAAGTCTTTTTATCTACCCTACCCGTCATGAGCGTTGTTCTTCGGCGCAGCTTCACGATGGCGCTTTCGCTGGCGCTGCTGGTCACGCTCGCATTTGCCGGTATCCGGCTGGCGACGCCCTGGCTTGCCGGGCATCGCGAAACCCTCGAATCCCTTGCCAGTGCGTCACTTGACCGGCCGGTATCCATCGGCGCCATCGACGCGGCGTGGCGCGGACTGGACCTAAACGTGCGGCTGCGGGATGTAACGGTCAAGAACGCCAGCGGCCAGGTGTTGTTGAGTTTCGATGAGGCCCGCGCGACGCCCGACCTGATGCACAGCCTTGGGCGCCGCCGTCTGGCGCTTGCCAGCCTGCACGTCACCGGCGCCAGGCTACATATAATCCGCGCGCACGGCAAGTTGACCGCGCGCGGCATCAGGCGGCGGCAGCACCCGACATTCGCCGCTGACGCTGAAAGAACCGTGTCCTTGCGTGACAGTCGGATCTTTTGGGAAGACCGGCAGCTCGATGTCAATTACCGCCTGCGACATGTGGATGCCACCCTGGATGCTGGCGGCGGGAACACGCGGCTGCGCGCCAGGTTTGCGCTGGCCGCCAGTCGCGCGGCGCGTCTCGTGGTCGCGGCGGATTTGCAGACATTGCTGACGCTGCCCGCCAGCGGCTTGCGCGGAACATTTTATTTGCAGGGCGAGCAACTGCCGGCATCGAAGCTGCGCGCGAACATTGCGCGCGGCACCGCTGCGTTGCAGGTCTGGGGCCACGTGGAAAATGGCGCGGTTGCAAGAGTCGTCGGCACGGCCGGTATCGAAGACGCGCGGCTGGCTGACGGTTGGCAACTCGAAAGCGTCGGACTGAAGTTCGGATGGCGGCACAAGGCGCGCGGTTGGCAAATGCGGATCGAAGATCTCGAAGTAACCAGTGCCGGGCGCGGCTGGCGCGCCACCGCGGCTGGTCTCGATTCGCGCGCCGCGCGCAACGGACAGACTGCCTACCGCGGTTGGCTTAGTAATGCAAAGGTCGAGGATTTGCTGGCGCTGGCGCCAAACAGCGATAGCATCGATGCCTTGCGCCCGCTTATGGCGCGAGCGCCCACCGGCGAGCTGAGGGAAACATGGCTGTCGGCGCGGATCGAAAAGGGCCAGCTTCTGCACTACCGGGCGCACGGACGGTTCCATGACCTGAGCCTCGCGGCGGATGCCGACGCACCGGGCTTCGCGGGTGCGGACGGCCGCTTCGCGTTCAGTCGAAGCACGGGAACTCTGGCGTTGCGCACGCATGGCCTCGAAATCCAGTATCCGCGGCTGTTCGACGGACCTTCGCAGTTCGATCGACTGCGGGGCGATGTGTGCTGGCGGCGCGAGAACGAACGCCTGGTCATGCGGTCGCCAAAGCTCTCGCTGAGCAATGAGGACTTCGCCGCAAGCGGACCCTTTGAACTGCGCCTGGGCGCCGGCCGACCGTATCTCAATACGCGGATCGCACTCAGTCGCGGCGAGGTGGCAAAAGTCGCCGACTATCTGCCCGTGAAGATTCTCTCGCCCAGAGCGACCGAATGGCTGAAGCAGGCGCTGGTCGCTGGCAGGCTTGTCTCCGGTGATGTGCATGTCCGGGGCGATATCGCCGATTTTCCCTTTCGCCATAGCGACGGCAATGGCGAGTTCGAGGCGCGTTTCGATGTCGAGCAGGGCATCCTGGATTATCGTCCCGGCTGGCCGCGAGTAGAGGCGGCGCGAGCGGAGGTTCGCTTTAGCGGTCCGTCGGTGTCGGTCACAGGCGCGCGCGCGCAGGTGCTGGATAGCCAGATCGATGCCGCGACTGTTCTGATTCCGGATCTGCGGGAGGGCGAGCTGCAACTGTCGCTGGCGGGCCACGGACCGGTAGAGGACATTGCGCAGTATCTGCAGCGATCGGTGCTTGCCGAGTCGAACCTTTTCGAGCGGCTCACGGTCAGCGGCGACAGCCGGCTCGCACTAGCCCTGCGGTTGCCCCTTTCCAAAGACAGTGGCGAGGAGCCAGAGGTCTCGGGCAGGGTAACCTTCGACCGTGCGGGCTTGCGGATCGCGCCGCCCGGACTCGACTTTAACGGCATTGAAGGCGAGCTGGCGTTCAGCCCGGAAGGCTTCAGGGCCGAGAACATCAACGGGCGATTCCGGGGGCATAAGGTGACGGCGGGTGTTGCGCCCGGCGAAGACAAACGCACGATCGTCAGCGTGCGCGGCCGTCTGCCGGCGAGCGCGCTGCTCGCGGATGTCGAGCACCCGCTTGTGCGGCAGTTGCGGGGCGCGTCGCTCTGGCAAGCGCGTCTGGGGTTGCCCGCGATCGGCAAACCTCCAGCGGACGCGGAGCCGCGGCCACTCGGGTTCAGCCTCGTCTCCAGCCTGCAGGGCACCACGGTCGATCTGCCGCAGCCGTTGCTAAAACGCGCGGCCGAGCGCCGGCTGTTTCGTGTCGTTACCGCGTTTGGCGGCGACGAACAACAGCACCCGGTTCGCGCGCAGTACGGGCCCGACCTTTCCGCCGTGCTGTTGTTGACCGGAGACAAAGGGGGCATGCGCATCGAACGCGGCGCCCTTAGCTATGCCCGCGGGTTAGCAAGGCTGCCGCGCGTGGGCGTCACCGTGAAGGCGGCGTTTGCTGAATTCTCCGTGGAGGACTGGGCGCGCCAGTTGCAAGCGGAAACGCCTGGAACTTTGGAGAAAGGTGGCGCTTCCATTTCGTTGCGCCAACTGGACGTGGCCGCGCGGCGTTTGCGGTGGTCAGGTCGGACGTTCGATAAGCTGCGGATCGAGGCCCTGCAACGCAATGGCCGGTGGATGGCGCAGGTCCGCTCCGCGCAGGTTGCGGGCCGTGTCGTTGTGCCGGCCGATCGCGATTCACCTGCGCCGCTGGTGGCGAATCTCGAGCACCTTGATCTGCAGGCGGGGCAGGACGCGGGCCATGGGACGGGCGCGGCGATGGATGCGCGCGAGCTACCGCCGCTGCGAGTGACGGCCAAGGCGCTGCGCATCGGCGAGTTCGAATTCAGCGATGCGCGCCTGGAGACGTCGCGGATGAAAAACGGTCTGCGCGTGCGCAAGCTTGAACTCTCGGCGCCTAATTTCGAAGGTCGGGCGCAGGGCGCATGGTACGTTGGGGAGGCTGCTCAGAAATCCCGTTTCGACCTGGTGCTGAACAGCGACAATCTCGGCGAACTCCTGCAGCGCTGGGATCTCCAGCACAGCATGCGAGATGGCATCGCGCACGTCGAGGCGCGGCTCGACTGGCCGGATGCGCCCGCCCGTTTCGATCTCGCGCACTTGAGCGGGCAGACCAGCTTGCGGGTCACCGACGGCAGACTGCGCGGACTCGATCCTGGGCCCGGACGCCTGCTGGGACTGTTCAATCTGGGCGCCATCCAGCGGCGGCTGTCGCTGGACTTCAGCGATCTGTTCAGAACCGGCTTCAGCTTCGATACCATGGCCGGCGACCTGGCGTTTCGTGACGCCAACATGTACACCGAGAATACGGTAATCGATGGCCCGGCCGCGCTGATCAAGATTACCGGCCGTACCGGGCTGGTGGCGCACGATTACGATCAGCGGGTGGTGGTCGTGCCCAAGATCATGTCGGGCCTGCCGCTTGCCGGCGCATTGC
>JACCYU010000145.1 GCA_013696315.1 Gammaproteobacteria bacterium
TCACGCCCGCAGGCTCAAGACCCTGCGGGGACTCACACCCTACGAATACGTCAACAAAATCCGGACGCAAGAACCACAACGATTCAAACTCGATCCGTACCAGCACATTCCGGGACTAAACAACTAACGTGGTCGCCTTCAATCCGCCGCCAATTACCGGCATGTCCACCACCGGCGGTTTCGAGGCCTATTTGCAGAACCGCTCCGGCGCCCCACCGCAGGCGATCATGGAGACCGCGCAAGCGCTGGCAACGGCCGCCGACGAGCGTCCGGAACTGGCCGACGTGCAGGCGACGCTCAACACCGACATTTCGCGCTACCACGCGGATCTGGACAGGGAAAAGGCCATGGCGCTCAACGTGCCCATCAACGAAGTCTTTGCCACGATGCAGGCGACCTTCGGGGCGCTCGACGTCAACGACTTCACCTTGCTCGGTCGCAATTTCCAGGTCAACATCCAGTCGGAACCCAGCTTTCGTGATCAGCCGGACGACCTGGATAGCGTCTACGTGCGCTCCAGCGACGGTCGCATGATCCCCTTGAGCTCGCTGGTCATGGTTACGCGCGCGCGGGACCCGACATCGTCGAGCGTTTCAACGTGTTCACCGCGAGCAAGATCATCGGCAATCCGGCGCCCGGCTATAGTTCCGGCCAGGCAATCGCGGCCATGGAGGAGGTCGCGGCGGACACGCTGGGCGAAAGTTATCGGCTCGCGTGGACGGGCGCTGCCTATCAGGAGCAAGCGACTGGCGGAACAGCACAAATCGCGTTTATCTTCGGCCTGATTATGGTTTTCCTGATCTTGGCGGCGCAATACGAGCGCTGGTCGCTGCCGCTCGCGGTGATCACAGCCGTTCCATTCGCCGTGTTCGGCGCCGCGCTCGCCGTGCTGCTGCGCGGCCTGCAGAACGATCTTTACTTTCAGGTCGGCCTGATCGTGCTGATCGGTCTGGCCGCCAAGAACGCAATCCTTATCGTCGAGTTCGCGGTGCTGCGCGCCAGGCCGGCCGCACGGCAATGGAAGCGGCGATCGAGGCGGCGCGCCTGCGCTTTCGGACAATCGTCATGACCTCGCTGACCTTTATCCTGGCTTGCGTGCCGCTGGCCTTGAGCACCGGCGCGGGTGCGGCCAGCCGTCAATCAATAGGCACCGGCCTGATTGGCGGCATGCTGGCGGCGACCTTGCTCGCGCCTCTGTTCATACCGCTGTTTTATACACTGATCGAGGGATTCGGTTCTCGCCTGCCACGTTGCAAGTCTGAGCCCGAAGGAGAGATGAAGCATGCTTAAATGGGTCACCGCGCTCATTACGATCAGTCTTGGCGCCTGCGCCGTAGGACCGGATTATCGTCGCCCCGCGCTGGATTTACCCGCGCAGTGGAACGACGAGGTGCTGCTCACCGCGCGGGAGCGCGCCGAGCTGTCCGGCTGGTGGGGCTATTTCGAGGACCCGGAGATCGCGCGGGTGCGCGAGACGCGCGCGCGGCTGGGTTTCGCGCAGGCCGAGCAGTTTCCGACGGTGGATTTACAGATTGACGCCGCGCGCGAACGGGTGAGCGAGATCCGTGGCGCTCAGGATCGGGGCGCCGGCGGATTCGGAACGCCAAGCGGCGGCACGTTTAATTTGTTCTCCATCGCCGGCGCGCTCGATTACGAAGTCGATCTATGGGCCGGCTGGACCGCCTCGAGGAATCGGCGCGCGGATCGTTGTTCCAGTCGATTTTCGCGCGCGACGCGGTCGGGTTGATGGTGATTACCGATGTCGTCACTACGTATTTCCGGCTGCTCGGTGCCGAGCAACAGCTGACGATCGCGCTGCGCACCGTGAGTTCACGCGAACGCGGGTTTTCGCTGGAGCGCGCGCGTTACGAAAACGGCGCTGCCGATCAGTTGAGTTTCAGGCAGGCGCAGGCGGGACTGGAGAGCGTGCGCGCCGAGTTGCCACCGCTCAGGCAACAGGTTCGCGACCTGGAAAGCGCACTGTCCGTGCTGGTCGGCGACAGCGCACGGGAGATTATCCAGGCGCGGCGCGTACCGCGCGGTGTACTGGCGGGCTTAAGCCTGCCCGCGCGCATGCCGAGCGTCCTGCCCTCCAGCCTGATCGAGCGACGTCCTGACATACGCGCGTCCGAAGCCGCGCTGATGGCGGCCAACGCAAATATCGGCGCGACCAAGGCGCAGTATTTTCCGCGCCTGAATCTGGGGGCGCTGGTCGGCTTTCAGGCGGTGCAAATCGGCGATCTGTTCGACGATTCATCGGAGAGCTGGAGCGCCAGTGGTTCGCTGCTGACGCCGCTGCTCTACTTCAGACGTATCGAGGCCGACGTGGAACGCGCGCGCGATCCGAGGGCTGGCCCGGACATTAACAGAGCACGCGCCGAGGCACTGCGCTCGGAATTGCTCAGTGAGCAAAACCTCAGCGGCATACTCGTCAGTCAACCGTCAACGCGCGGCCCTGAAACGTCGTCCGCGTTTTGACTATCCGGGACTTCTACTAAGCACCGGCCAGATACAGGATCAGGTGCACCATGCCCCACAGAAACAGCACGAACAGGACCGTTGCGATCAGCCCCGCGACGATAAAATGCGCCGGATTGCCGGGCGTGAAATCGCGCGCGCGATTCTTTTCGCTCTGTACACCGAAGTAGGCCGCGCCTACGCTCTTGAAGACTCGCAAGAGACCGGGTTTGGGTTGTTCATTCATGGAAGCAGGTTCCATCGTAATTATTCACTCGGTCGTGGCACCGGCAGCTGCCGCGCGCGTCGAAGCTTCTGGGCCGTCGACGAACATCAACACGATCGCGCCGGCGATAAACAGCACCAGCAGTGAAAGAATGCCCAGCCGGTGGCTGCCGGTCAGCACGCCGGTCCAGCCGACCATCACAGGGCCGACGATCGCCGCGAATTTACCCAGCATATTATAAAAACCGAACAGCTCCGCGGCCTTTTCGGGTGGAATCAGACGCGCGTAATAAGCGCGGCTCAAGGACTGAATACCGCCCTGCACCAGTCCAATCGACGCGGCCAGCACATAAAACTCCCAGGCGGCATCGATCGTCGCGCCCCAGCACAGCACCAGAATATACACACCGATGGCGATCAGAATGCCGGCCTTGGTGCCGAGCCTTTGTCCGAGAAAGCCGAACGCGATGGTCGCGGGGAAGCCCACAAACTGCACCAGCAGCAGCGCGAGGATCAGATCGCCCGTCTCGAAGCCCAGAGCCTTGCCATAATCGACCGCCAGCAGCACCACTGTATCCACGCCGTCGATATAACACCAGTAGGCCACCAGAAACAGCGCGACCATGCGCAGCTCGCGAATGTTCTTGAGCGTAGCGGCAAGCCGGCGCATACCCGCTCGCAGGCTGCCACCGGCGCCCGCGCGTCCCATGTGTGCCGGCTCGCGCACAAAGATCATCAGCGGCAGCGAAAACAAACACCACCACATCGCCGTTAACAGGAACGACACCCGCACCACCTGCGCGCCATCTTCGAATCCGAACACATCCGGGAAGCTGTACATCAACACGCAGAGGGCGAACAAGAGCCCGCCGCCGAGATAACCCAGCGCGTATCCCAGCGCGGAGACGGCGTCGTATCGCTCCCGCGGCGCGACACCGATCAGCAACGAATCGTAAAAGGCATTCGCGCCGGCAAAGCCGATGGTGGCGAGCGCATACACCGTGGCGGCCAACAGCCACTCGCCCGCGGCTATCCAGAACAGGCCGAAGGTGGCGATCATGCCCAACGCGGCGAAGACAAGCAGAAAACGCCAACGCCAGCCGGCTACATCCGCGATCGCGCCCAGCAACGGCAACGTCGCGATCACGAACACGCTCGCTATCGAAGTGGACATTCCCAGATGCAGGGTAATGGCTGTGCTGGCCTGCCCCGCGCTCCAGAACTCACGAAAAAATATTGGAAAGAAACCGGCCATGACCACGGTCGCGTACGCGGAGTTGGCCCAGTCGTAGCTGGCCCAGGCGAGAATTTCTCGCCTGTTCGCCGTAAACTCGTTCTTGCGTTCCTCAGCGGCCATATGTCATTGAGCTTACTACACGGTTCTCATGCACAATTGCATTCCACGCGCGGCAAGAAATAACTTTTGTTCGTGGGCCACTGGCTCAGACAGGCAGGAGGTCAATCGCGCAGTAATTGGTACCAGCCTTGGGTTATCATAAAAGCTACCAATGTACTCTAACAGGCGGGCGTTCAATCGCGCAGTTACGGTGAACTCATGTCGTCTCATGCACTGAAACATGGCCGTTACACTTATCAGGACTACTGCGCGTGGCCGGACGACGAGCGCTGGGAGCTGATCGACGGTCAGGCGTACAACATGAGTACCGCGCCCACGCGAAGGCACCAAGATGTTGTGATGGAGCTATCGCGCCAGATCGCCAATTTCCTGCGCGCTCATTCCTGCCGGGTGTACACGGCCCCGTTCGATGTGCGTTTGCCGCGCGCGGGCGAGGCGGATGCCGAGATAGATACAGTCGTGCAACCCGACATCTCGGTAATTTGTGACGCGAGTAAACTCGACGACCCCGGCTGCCGCGGGGCCCCCGACTGGATCATCGAAGTCCTCTCGCCCGGCACCGCCGCCAAAGACCAGATCAGAAAGCGCGAACTGTACCAGCGCCACGGCGTCAAGGAATACTGGCTGGTGCATCCGATAGACCGGATCCTGATTGTCTACAAGCTTGAAACGCAGGAA
>JACCYU010000146.1 GCA_013696315.1 Gammaproteobacteria bacterium
GCGTCAGGCTAAGCGTCGGCAGCAGGCTGATATCGCTGGCGCCTACGGCGGCATCGGGGCCACCGCCCAGCAAGCCGGCCAGCGGCGGCAGCAGCACCAACACCAGCACCATGACCAGGTCTTCGACGATGAGACAGCCGACCGCGATGCGGCCATTGACCGACTCCAGCACGCCGTGGCTCTCCAGCGCTTTCAGCAGTACCACCGTACTGGCCACCGAGAGCGAAAGACCGAACACAACGCCGGCGCCAAGACTCCAGCCCCAATACTGGGTCACACCCAGACCGAGCGCGGTCGCCACAATGATCTGGACAATCGCGCCGGGCAAGGCGATGCGGCGCACCGCCATCAGATCATCTAAGGAAAAGTGCAGCCCGACACCGAACATCATCAGCATCACGCCGATCTCGGCGAGCTGATTCGACAATTCCACGTCGGCCACGAAACCCGGTGTCGCGGGACCGATCATCACGCCAGCGATGAGGTAGCCGACCAGGGGCGGCAGCTTGAGACGCGCGGCGAGGAAGCCCATGATGAGCGCAAGGCCCAGGGCCGCTGCGATCGTCGTGATCAGGCTAACGCTGTGCGGCAAGCGTCATGCTCCCTCTATCGATTGTTTACAGTGGCGTGCTGTGAATCAAGGAGCCTCTGATCAAGCCACTGTCATCTCGACCCCCCTCTAGTACACTCGGGACAGGCTCCCGGAAGGATCTTGTAACTGACTGAATTTATGAGCCTCGTCTCGGCGCAAGATTTCTCGCTTCGCTTCGAAATGACAGTTGCTTGGGCTTCCTCAACCCTTTCAAACGTAGCTTACGAGAGGACGTGAACGCTATGTGTGGCCGCTCTACTGGCCGCGACTGTCGCTTGATCGCGAACAAGGGGCCTTCGGTTCAAACCGGTCCGGCGCGCGGCAAATCGTCGCGCGATAGATGCGCTCGTCGTCCGCGTTGAAACAGCAGGCGATGATGCGGTCGAAGCGTTGCTCGAACTCGCGCATCACGGCGACCGCGATGCCGGCCGCCTGCGCTTTCGGAAAACCATATACGCCGGTGCTCACCGAGGGGAACGCCAGGCTGCTTAACCCGTGTTCAAGCGCGAGCGCGAAGCTTGCGCGGTAGCAGCGTTTCAGCAGCGCCGGTTCGCCGTGTTCGCCGCCGCGCCAGACCGGTCCAACTGTGTGGATGACCCATTTTGCCGGCAGCTTGAAGCCGGGCGAAATGCGCGCCTCGCCGGTAGGACAGCCGCCAAGTCCGCGGTTGTAGGTCAATAATTCGGGACCCGCGGCGCGATGAATCGCACCGTCCACGCCACCGCCGCCGAGCAGCGATTCGTTCGCGGCGTTGACGATGGCGTCGACCTTCAGCTGCGTGATGTCGCCGCGGATGACCTCGATCATGCGCGTCCCGGTCTACTTGATGACCTTGAGCCGGGGCCGCGAGGGTGTGGACTTGCCAGGCTCGGGAGGCGGCGGCGTATCGTCCTCGCTGAACATCATGCCCTGCCCGTTCTCGCGCGTGTAGACCGCAAGGACGTTCGCGATCGGCACCGAGACATTCATGGGCTGACCGCCGAAGCCCGCGTGGAAGGTGACGGTGGAATTACCGAGGGTGAGGCGTTGTACCGCGGTGGGACCGATATTCAGCACGATCTTGCCGTTTTGCTCGTATTGCCGTGGCACCAGCACAGAGTCGCTGGAAGTGTCCACCAGCAGATGCGGCGTGGTGCCGTTATCCACGATCCACTGATACATCGCGCGGATGAGGTAGGGGCGGCTGGATGTCATTGCATCGGTCATGATACTGAATAGAACGAACGCTCCGGACTGATTGCCACGGCCCTTAAGGATGCAGTTCCAGCTCCTGCTCGGAAAGGCTCTCGCGAAATGAGGGGCGCGCGAAGGCGCGATCCGCGTAGCGCTGGATGGGTTTGGCCTGCGGCGGCAATTCTATCCCAAAGCTCGGCAGGCGCCATAATATGGGCGCGATGCTGCAGTCCACCAGCGAATACTCGTCACTTAAGAAATACGGCTTGGCCTTGAACAGCTCGACAGTCGAGAGCACGCTTTCCCGCAGGATCTGCCGCGCCGCGGCGGCGGCTTTCTTGTCGCCACCGATTAGTTCGGGCAACAGCCCGTACCAGTCGCGTTCGATGTGGTAGAGCGCCAGCCGCGACTTGGCGCGCGACACCGGATCGACCGCCATCAACGGCGGGTGCGGGAAGCGCTCGTCCAGATACTCGATGATGACCCGCGAGTCGTACAGCACCAGATCGCGATCCACCAAGGTAGGCACGGAGTTGTATGGATTGAGGTCGGCCAGGTCTTCAGGCTTGTTGCCCTGATCCACGTATACGACATCGACCGTTATGTCTTTTTCCGCGAGCACGATGCGCGCGCGGTGGCTGTGCGCGCACAGCGAATCCGAGAACAGGGTCATCCCCGATCTGCGGCTGGCTAGTAACGCCATGCGATCCTCCGATCGGTGACTTGAGTGGCAAAGCGTGGCCGGATCAGCACCCGACGCGTGTGAATGGGAAAAATCAAATGATGATCGACAAAGGCGTACGGGGCGAAGTTCATCGCGCGGTCTGCGCTAAGGTGTTCGCGCGGCGCGCCGTTGCGGTCTCAATGGACATCTTTCCAGTATTCCTTTTTCAGAAGGTACGACAGCACGAGCAGCACGCCCAGAAACAGGATCACCCAGGTGCCGATTTGCGCGCGCGACATCAGCGCGGGTTCGCCTACATAGGCGAGGAAGGTTACCAGTTCACGCACCAGCCGGTCGTATTCCGCGGGCGTAAGGATACCCGGTTGCACCAGCTCCAGATGACTGATCACCCGCTCGCCGTTTGCGTCTTTAGATTTTTCGAAAACGGGTTTCTGCCAGCCCTGCAGCGCGCCCAGCACGTGCGGCATGGCGACATCCGGATACGTCAGATTGTTCACACCCTGAGGCCGCGCGGGGTCAAGATAAAAATTCTTGAGGTAACTGTACAGCCAGTCTACGCCATGAGAACGCGCGACCAGGGTCAGATCGGGCGGCGCGTTGCCGAACCAGGCCGCGGCGTCCTGCTCGGGCATCGCGGTGGTCATGGTGTCGCCGATCTCCAGATCGCCGAAGATCAGGTTCTGTTCCACCAGCTTCGGATCTATCTCCAGATCCTCGGCCAGCCGGCTGTAGCGCATATACGTGGCCGAGTGACAGCTTTGGCAATAGTTGACGAAGTACTTGGCGCCACGCTGCAGCACGCTCTTGTTTTCCAGGTCGATCTCGATCGACTCGGTGTGGCCGCCTTCGGTGGCGGCGTAAGCCGCTATCGGCAGGTTGGCGGACAGCGCCAGCGCGCAGACCAACAGATTCCTGATGATCCGGCTCATGCTTCGGCGCCCCGTACTTTCAGCTGGGCCGGTACAGGCTTGTCCCGGCCCAGCGACGTGACCAGCGGCAGCAGCAACATCACGGCCAGATACGCCAGCGGGATCAGCCAGCTTGTCGCCATCAGATTCAGATTTTCCGGCGAGTATCGATACATGTAATCGAACAGCGTGATCGCGCCCAACAACGCGATGAACCAGACTATGCTGACTACCGCGCCGCGCGGGCGGCTGTGTATCCACAGCACGGCGAAGAACAGAAAATAGACGTTGGCCAGGCGCGCCGAAATTTCGGTGGAAAGGGTCGATACGGGCTGCATGCCTAGATAGCCCAGAGCCAGGAAGGCCGCCACGAACAGAGCCAGGCTCAGCTTGTGCAGCGGGCTGCGATAGCGCACGGACTTGACCGGATTACGATCGATCCAGGGCAGGAAACACAGGATCACTACCGCAGCCCCCATTGCCGAGACGCCGATAAACGGATTCGGCACCGCGCGCAGAATCGAATAATACGGCGTGAAATACCATAGCGGCGCGATGTGTTCGGGTGTGGTCAGTGAATCGGCGGGGATGAAGTTGTCGTGTTCCAGCAAATAGCCACCCATCTCCGGCGCAAAAAACATCACAGCGCAGAACAGGATCAGAAACGCCACCGCCCCGAACGTGTCCTTGACCGTGTAGTACGGGTGGAATGGCACGCTGCCGGGAGGCTGTATGTCCGTGTTGGCCTTGTCCTTCTTGAGTTCGATACCCTCGGGGTTGTTGGAGCCCACCTGGTGCAGGGCCGCGATGTGCGCGACCACCAGCCCGATCAGCACCATCGGCATCAGCGCCACGTGCAGCGCGAAAAAGCGGTTCAGGGTGGCGTCGGAGACGTTGAAGTCGCCGCGAATCCACAATGCCAGGTCCTGGCCGATGATGGGCACCGTGCTGAACAGGTTGACGATCACTTGTGCGCCCCAGAACGACATCTGGCCCCACGGCAGCAGATAGCCGAAAAACGCCTCCGCCATCAGGGTCAGATAAATGAACATGCCGATCAGCCAGATCAATTCGCGCGGCTGCTTGAACGAGCCGTACATGAGGCCGCGGAACATGTGCAGGTAAACCACCACGAAAAACGCCGAGGCGCCCGTGGAGTGCATGTAGCGGATCAGCCAGCCCCAGTTGACGTCGCGCATGATGTGCTCGACCGACCCGAAGGCCTGCGCCGCGTCGGGCTTGTAATGCATGGTCAGGAAAATGCCGCTGACGAACTGAATCACCAGCACCAGCAGTGCAAACGAGCCGAAGTAGTACCAGAAATTGAAGTTGGCGGGCGCGTAGTACTTCGCGACGTGCTTCTCCCAGTTCTCGGTAACCGGCAGGCGCGCGTCTATCCATTGCATGAAGCTGCTTTTGGCCATTACGCGGCCTCGCCGCCGTTATCGGCGTCCACGGACGCCCCCACCAGAATCCGCGTGTCGCTCAAATACTTGTACGGCGGCACCTCAAGATTGGTGGGCGCGGGTACGTTTCTGAACACGCGACCGGCCAGATCGAAGCGCGAACCATGACAGGGGCAGAAGAAGCCGCCCTGCCAGTCGCCGCCCATGCCGCCCGCGCCGGGCTTCGGCATGAACGTGGGCGAGCAGCCCAGATGCGTGCAGATGCCGACCAGCACCAGATACTCGGGCTTGATTGAGCGGTATTTGTTCTGCGCGAACTCGGGTTGCTGCGTGGCGACTTTAGACTCCGGATCGCGCAACTGCGAGGCGACCTTGTTGAGGCTGTCCAGCATTTTCTGCGTGCGTCGGATGATCCACACGGGCTTGCCGCGCCACTCATGACGGATAAGTTGGCCGGGCTCGATCTTGCCGATGTTGACCTCGACCGGCGCACCCGCCGCCTGCGCGCGCGCGCTGGGCTGCATCGAGGCCACAAACGGCCATGCGGCGGCCGCCAGGCCCGCGCCGCCGACAACACCGGTCGCGGCGGTCAGAAATCGGCGTCGTTTGGGGTTCACGCCATCGTCAGGCATTTTTTAAGTCTCCGGTTCGAAGCTACAAATCGTTAGAAGACGACACGAGGCAATGCTGCCGCGGATCGATTTTGAGGCGCGCCCGGACACAAAAAAAGCGCCGCATCTAAGGCGGCTGCTAAGCCGCGTAGGGTCGCTCAAGTTCGGTTTTACGTCAAGCGCAACTTTAGCTCCGCCGGGGCGACATGTATCCGCCACGCCGCGTCGGCGCCGCGCATTTGACTGAGTCAAACTCATTTCCGGACAGGTCATGGAGGCGAGGGGCACAACGGGCGCGATTCATGCCGGATTGTCGATATCGATAAATTCGTGCCGCAGCCCGAACTGCTGCGCCAGATGGTCGCCCAGCGCCCTGGGCCCACAGCGTTCGGTGGCGTGGTGGCCCGCGGCGAAATAATGAATGCCGGCCTCGCGCGCGATGTGCACGGTCTGTTCGGAGATCTCGCCGCTGATGTAGGCGTCTAACCCGAGAACCGTTGCCTGCTCGATGAATCCCTGCCCGGCGCCGGTGCACCAGCCGACCGTCTCTATGTTGGCGGGGCCTCCCGCGATGTGCAGCGGCTCGCGATCCAGCACGGCGCACAGGCGGCGGCGCAGCGCATCCACGCTGGTCGGTTCGTTGAAACGGCCCAGCAGCCCGATCGTGGGCAGCGTATGCGGATCGAGCGCACCCTCGATGGTCAGCCCCAGCAGCCGCCCAAGCTGCGCGTTGTTGCCGAGGTCGGGATGCGCGTCCAGCGGCAGGTGATAGGCGAGCAGACTCATATCAGCGCCAAGCAGCCGCCGCAGGCGTTCGCGCCTGATGCCCGTAACGCACGGGTTTTCGCCGCGCCAGAAGAAACCGTGATGCACCAGTAGCGCCTGCGCGCCGCGCTCGATGGCGGCCTCTATAAGCCGTCGGCTCGCGGTCACGCCGCTGACCAGACGCTCGACCTCCCCGCCGCCTTCGACTTGCAGGCCGTTGGGGCAGTAATCCCTGAATGCTTCGATGTCGAGCAACCGATCGGTATAACTCACGAGTTCTTTGAGGGTGGTCACGGCAAGGTTGCGTCTGAAACTCAGTAGCGGCGCTTAAGGCGCGTCGAATCAGTGCGGTATTCAGCCGACTTTGCATGCGCGACCAGCCCTTCCTCACGCGCCAGGATCGCGGCAGTGGGCGCCAGGGTCGCCGCGCCGCGCGGTGAACAGTGAATCATGCTGCTGCGCTTCTGGAAGTCGTACACGCCAAGCGGCGACGAGAAGCGCGCCGTGCGACCGGTGGGGAGCACGTGGTTGGGGCCCGCGCAGTAGTCGCCCAGCGCCTCGGGGCTGTGAGCGCCCAAGAATATCGCGCCGGCATGGCGGATCTTTTGCGCCAGCGTTGCCGGGTCGGCGACCGCCAGTTCCAGGTGCTCGGGCGCCGCGAAGTTGACCCACTCCGCGGCCTCATTCAGATCGCGCACCAGAACCAGCGCGCCGCGATTGCGCAGCGCGGCGCGAATGATGTCGGCGCGCGGCATGGTCGGCAGTAATTTATCCATGGCCCGAGCGACCTTCTCCAGATAATCACTGTGCGGGCACAGCAGCACGGCGCCGGCGAATTCCTCGTGTTCGGCCTGCGAGAACAGGTCCATCGCGATCCAGTCGGGATCGACCTGTCCATCGCACACCACCATGATCTCGGTCGGTCCCGCGATCATGTCGATGCCCACCGTGCCGAACACCAGCCGTTTGGCAGTGGCGACATACGTGTTGCCGGGGCCGACGATCTTGTCGACAGCGGGGATTGTTTCGGTACCGTAAGCGAGCGCGGCGACGGCTTGCGCACCGCCCACCGTGAATGCGCGATCCACCCGCATGAAGGCTGCTACGGCCAGCACCACGTCATTCACCACGCCGTTGGGCGTCGGCACGGTCATGATCAGTTCACCCACGCCGGCGACTCTAGCCGGGATCGCGTTCATCAGCAGAGTGGAGGGATACGCCGCCTTGCCCCCCGGCACGTAAAGCCCCACCCGATCCAGCGGAGTGACGTGCTGGCCCAGCCGCGTGCCGTCCTCTTCGGTGTATTCGAAAGGCGCGAGCTTCTGGTGTTCAGCGTAGGCCGTCAGGCGCTTGGCGGCGGTTTCCAGCGCCCGACGCTGCGCGGAGGGCAGCGCGTCCAGCGCGTCTTGCAGACGCGCCTGCGGGATCTCCAGATTCTGCGCGTGGGTGACCTCGTACTGATCGAAGCGGCGGGTATATTCAAGCAACGCAGCGTCGCCACGGGCGCGTACATCGTCCACGATCGCCCTGACCCGATCCCACACCTCGCGCTCGGCGCCCGGACCGGCTGACAGAAGCGCGTTGAAGCGCACCTTAAAATCAGCCTGCGCGGTATCGAGACGACTGATGTCGGGCACGGCTGTATCAGGCGCTGGCGCGCAGACGGCTGCGCCGGGCGTGGATGGTGTCGGCGAAACGGCCAAGCAGCGGCTGCGTATCCTCCCAGCCGAGACAGGCGTCGGTGATGCTTTGCCCGTAGATCAGCGGCTTGCCTTCGACCACATCCTGGCGACCCGCCACCAGATGACTCTCGATCATGACGCCGATGATGCGCTCGTCGCCGCCGGCGAGTTGTTCGCTCAAGGTCTGACCGACTTCCATCTGATTCCGATGCTGTTTGCGGCTGTTGGCGTGGCTGCAGTCGACCATCATGCGCGCCGGCAGGCCGGTTCTCGCCAGCAGTTCGGCAGCTTCGTTGATGCTGTCCGCGTCGTAGTTGGTGCTGGCGCCGCCGCGCAGAATCACGTGACAATCGCGATTGCCGGCGGTGGAGAAAATAGCCGAGTGTCCTGCCTTGGTCATGGACAGAAAACGATGCGGCTGCGAGGCCGAACGGATGGCGTCCACGGCTACCTGTACGCTGCCGTCGGTGCCATTCTTGAAGCCGACCGGACACGAGAGCCCCGAGGCAAGCTCGCGGTGCACCTGGCTTTCGGTGGTGCGCGCGCCGATCGCGCCCCAGCTGATGAGATCGGCCACGTATTGCGGGCTGATTACGTCGAGATATTCGGTCCCCGCCGGCATCCCCATGTCGTTCAGGTTCAGCAGCAGTTCGCGCGCGAGCCGCAACCCCGTGTTGATTTCGAAGCTACCGTCCAGCCTCGGATCGTTGATCAGGCCCTTCCAGCCCACGGTGGTGCGCGGTTTCTCGAAATAAACGCGCATCACCACCAGCACCTCCCGCGCTAGGCGCTCGCGCACGGGCAGCAGGTGCCTAGCATAGTCGAGCGCGGCTTGCGGGTCGTGAATCGAGCACGGGCCGACCACGGCCAGCAGGCGATCGTCCTGGCCGTGCAGGATGCGGTGAATCTGCTCGCGCGTCTCGAACACAGTCTTTGCCGCCTGCTCCGAGATGGGGTATTCGCCGTGGATCTGCAGCGGCGTAGAGAGCTCGCTCAAGCCCCGGATGCGCAGGTCGTCGGTCTGGTATTTCATGTGCGGTCCGTAAGTTACTTAAATATCGGTCACCTGGCGACCGGTTTCGCGCGCCGCGCGCAGCAGCTCGATGAAATGCTTCACCCGCGCATGCTTCATTTTCATGGCCGCCTTGTTAACAATCAAGCGCGCGCTGATGTCGGCGATGTGTTCAAGTGGCGTCAAACCGTTGGCTTTCAGCGTATTGCCCGTGTCCACCAGATCGACGATGCGATCAGCTAAGCCTACCAGCGGCGCCAGTTCCATGGACCCGTACAGCTTGATGATCTCCACCTGCATGCCCTGTTGCGCATAATAACGCCGCGTGCAGTCGACGTATTTGGTCGCCACCCGCAGGCGGCCCTCCACCGGCGGCGCGTGCTCGCGTCCCGCGACCACCATGCGGCAGCGGGCAATCCCCAAGTCCAGCGGCTCGTAGATGCCGTCGCCGCCGTGCTCCATCAACACGTCCTTGCCCGTCACACCCAGCTCGGCGGCGCCGTATTGTACGTAAGTC
>JACCYU010000147.1 GCA_013696315.1 Gammaproteobacteria bacterium
GGCCGGGCACCGGCGATACGCGCACACCGGCGGCGCGCGCGGCGGCGATCAGACGGTAACCGGGGTCGCTGATCACTGGTGTGCCCGCGTCGGAAATCAGCGCAATCGACTCACCGGCCAGCAGGCGGAAGGTGAGCGTGCGGGCGCGCGCCTGCTCGTTGTGTTCGTGCAGGCTGATGGTGCGTGTCTCGACGCCATAGTGGGCCAGCAGCGCGCGGCTGTGACGGGTGTCCTCCGCCGCGATCAAATCCACCTCGTTAAGTACCCGCACGGCGCGATAGGTGATGTCCGAAAGATTACCTAGCGGAGAGGCGACGACATACAGCACGCCTGCTTCCTCTGCCCGCGCCTTGCTCGATCCGGTATTGCCTGCCCCCGAATTGCTTGGCCCAACTTTGATTGACACTGTGTCAGCCAGTCAAGATACTGACGCGCATGATACAGGCCCTGGTCTCGCGCAATCCAATTGGCATTCTCAGCCTGCGCGCCCCTCGATGCGTCGCCCTTGTTGGCGTCGTCGTATCGCTGGGTCTAGTGTCCTGCGCGTCCCAGCCTCCGCGCGAAGCGGCGCGTCCGGTGCAGGTTCAGGTATCCAAACTCATTAAGCAAGGCGATCTGGCCGGCGCCGCGGCTGCTTACTGGGAACAGGCGAAAGGCGCGCAATCACCACGGCGCGAGGATCTGCAACTGCGCGCCGTGGAAACCGTGCTCACACCGAAAACCATGACGCTCGCGAAGCGGTACTTAAGCATGATACCGGCCGACCGGCTGGCGGGAACGGCGCTGGTGCGCGCGCGCATCGCGCAGGCGCGCCTAGCGCTTATGGAGCTGCGGCCCAACGTCGCGCTGGCGGCGTTACCGCCGGGCTTAAGCCTCACCACGCCGGATTTTTATCCCGAGGTGGAAGCACTGCGTGCACAGGCGCTGCTGGCCGCCGGGCGCGTGCTGGACAGCGTACAGGTGCGTTCTGCGCTGGCGACGGACCTCACCGACCAACAAGCGATTGCAGCCAACCATCAGAAATTGTGGGAGGCGCTGGCGCGCGCGGGCGATCAGGACCTTGCCCGCTGGCTGCTCCGCGAGCGCGACCCGCGGCTGCGAGGCTGGCTGGAACTGAGTTACATCGCCAAGACCTCGCCCGGCGATTTTGCGGCGTTCGACCGGCAACTGAATGACTGGCAGTTGAAGTACGACGGACATCCGGCCGGCGACAAGCTGCTCGCGCAGTTGCGCCGTGACTGGCGATCGCTGCAACTTCGTCCACGGCAGATCGCGGTGATGCTGCCGCTGTCGGGCGCTTACGCCAGCGTCTCCAGCGCGGTGCTGGCGGGCTTCATGGCGGCGCATTACACCGACGAGACCACATTGGACAAGCCCGCCATCCGCATCTACGAAGTTGGCGCGGACGCGCGGCAGGTGTATCAGCGCGCCGTCCGCGAAGGCACGGATTTTGTGGTCGGTCCTCTGGACAAGGAGGGCGTGGCCGCACTCGCGCTGATGCGGCGTCTGCCGGTGCCGGTGCTGAGTCTCAACTACAGCGATGAGATTGTCGATGCGCCGGACACGCTCTACGAATTCGGTCTGTTGCCGGAGGACGAAGCGCGGCAGGTGGCGGAGCGAGCGTCGCTTGCGGGCCATAATACGGCACTGGTGCTCGCGCCCGAAGGCGAATGGGGCGAACGGTTGCTCAATGCGTTTCGCGCGCGTTTCGAGGCGCTGGGCGGCACCGTGCTGGCCGTAAACCGCTACGACGAGAGCGCCGCGGACTTCGCCGCGCCCATCAAAGATGTGCTGGGCATCGACATGAGCGAGCAGCGCAACAGTGAACTGCGCAGCCTGCTCAGTCTGGACTTGCAGTTCGAGCCGCGCCGCCGTCCGGACGCCGACATGATGTTCATGGTGGCGCTGCCGCGTCAGGCGCGGCTGCTGCGCCCGCAGCTGCGCTTTCACTATGCCACGGATTTGCCCGTTTACTCGACTTCGCACATATACACAGGCATTGCCGACGCGGGCTCGGATCGCGACATTGACGGCGTCATGTACTGCGACATGCCTTGGACCGTGCCGGGAGCGAATCCGCTGCCGGAACTGCGCGCGCGCATGGACAGCCTGTTCCCTCAGGAAAGCCAGCAGTTGCCGCGCCTGACCGCACTGGGTTTCGATGCGTACCGGGTAATCTACTACCTTAAGCGTCTGGCGGAGCGGCCTTACGAGCGCTACGCGGGCCTCACCGGCACTCTGCACATGGACGCTCGCGGTCGTATCCATCGCGGGCTGCAATGGGCGCAGTTCGTCGATGGTTCGGCCACCGTGATGGACAGCCTGCGCGCGCCGCCCGAGTCGCTCGCAGCCCAGACCGCGCCGTGACGCGACAGGCGCGCGGCCGCCACGCAGAGCTTCGCGCCCGCGTTTTTCTGGAAAGTCAGGGTCTGTGCCTGCTGGAAAGCAATTACCGATGCCGCGCGGGCGAGATCGATCTGATCATGCGGGACGGTGAGTCGCTTGTGTTCGTGGAGGTGCGATTGCGCAGTCATCCGGGGTTTGGCGGCGCGCTGATGAGTGTGGATCGTGGCAAGCGTGCGCGCCTGATCGCCTGTGCACAGCATTACCTGCAAACGACCCGCTCCACTTGCGCGGCACGCTTCGACGTCATCGCCATCGAGGTCGACGAGCGTCTGGACTGGGTGCGCAACGCCTTCGATGCCTGAACGGCGTTCCTCGCGGTTATGTCTGTAGCGTTATGTCTCTGGCCCTGTCCCCGGGTCATGTGTCTAAAGGGAGCGCCTGGCAGGCCTCGGCGCACGCGCGGGAACAAGCATGATGGATGAAGCCGAACACGTGCGGCAGACTTTCGCCGCCAGCGTCGATACCAAGCAGCAGGCGGCGGTCGCCCTGGCGGAGACGATCGTGCGGGCGGCTGACCTGATCGTGCGGGCACTACTTAGCGGCCATAAGATACTGAGCTGCGGCAACGGCGGCTCGGCCGGTGACGCCCAGCACTTCTCGTCCGAAATGCTCAATCGCTTCGAGCGCGAACGGCCCGGGTTGCCGGCCATCGCCCTGACCACCGACTCGTCCACCCTCACCTCGATCGCCAACGACTACAGCTTCGATCAGGTGTTCTCCAAACAGATCATGGCGCTGGGACATGCGGGCGACGTTTTGCTCGCGATTTCGACCTCCGGCGAGTCGGCCAGCGTGCTGGACGCAGTGATTGCGGCGCACGAGCGGGACATGGGCGTGATCGCCTTAAGCGGCCGTGAGGGCGGGCGGCTGGGCGCGCTGCTGCGCGAGGAAGACGTGGAGATTCGCGTGCCCTCGCAGTCCACGGCCCGCATCCAGGAAGTGCATTTGCTGGTAAT
Organism: Gammaproteobacteria bacterium; assembly: GCA_013696315.1. Lineage (NCBI taxonomy): Bacteria > Pseudomonadati > Pseudomonadota > Gammaproteobacteria > Gammaproteobacteria bacterium. The sequence goes on from JACCYU010000147.1 coordinate 3,363, forward strand.
TCATTGCCTTTGCGATCTGACCGACCGGCGACTGTTCGGAGATTGACATGGCGGCAGGCGAATTGCTGCGGCCGGCATTCCTTGAGACCTTGGGCCTGGTCGCGGGGACAAGTAATCTGCGCACCGATCCTGCCGATTGCTGGCCCTATGGTTACGACAACAGCCGCCGCCACGTGCCGCCGGAGGCCGTGGTGTTCGCCATTAGCCATGCGCAGGTGCTTGGTGTCGTGCGCCTGTGCAACCGGCATCGTGTCGCGCTGACCGCGCGCGGCCGCGGCACCGGCACTTGCGGCGGCTCGGTGCCGGTGCAGGGCGGTGTGGTGTTATCGCTGGAGCGCATGGACCGCATCCTGGAAATAAACCCCGCCGACCGGCTGATGGTGATAGAAACTGGCGCCGCCAATCAGGCGGTGCAGGACGCGGCGGCCCGACACGCGTTCTTCTGGCCGCCCGATCCAACCAGCGCGGCTTATTGCACGGTGGGCGGCAACCTCGCCTTCAACTCGGCCGGTCCGCGTGCCGTGAAATACGGGACGCCGCGCGAGAACACGCTGGGTTTAAGGGCCGTGACCGGCGCGGGCGAAGAATTGCGCACCGGCGTACGCACCAGCAAGGGCGTGGTCGGGCTGGACCTGACCCGCTTGCTGATCGGTTCGGAAGGCATGCTCGCGATCATTACCGAGGCGACCCTGAAACTGACGCCCCTCGCACCGTGCAGGCGCACCCTGCGCGCGATCTACGCCGATGTGGATGCCGCGGCGCGCGCGGTCATTAGCATCATGGCGCAACCCGTAATCCCGTGCGCGCTGGAATTCATGGATGACACCGCCCTCGACATGATCCGCGTGTATTCACGGGCCGATCTGCCTGAGCACGCCGGTGCCCTGCTTATGATCGAGGTGGACGGCGACGAGGACTGCATCGACTTTGCGGCCGATGCACTGGCGCGGGCGGCAAAGGTCGATGGTTTGATCCGCATCGAGCGCGCGCACGACGAAACGCAAGTAGCTGCGCTGTGGGCCACGCGCAAGGCGCTGTCGCCGGCGTTGCGCAACGTGGCGCCAGGCAAGATCAACGAAGACGTGGTGGTGCCGGTGTCGCGACTGGCGGAACTGGTCGAGGGCTTGCGGCGCTTAAGCTTGGCGCACGGCGTCAAGATCGTCAATTACGGGCATGCCGGCAACGGCAACATACACGTTAACCTGCTGCTGGACCCGCAGGATCCCAGGCAAGTGCGCGCCGCCCAACGCTGTCTGGACGCAGTCTTCAGCCTGGTGCTGCGGCTAGGAGGTACGCTCTCGGGCGAGCATGGCGTGGGCCTTTCGAAGCGGGACTTCGTCGCGCGCGAACTCGATCCGGTGGCGCTTAGGCTGATGCGCGACATCAAGCGTACATTCGACCCCAACGGGATTCTCAACCCCGGCAAAGGGTGGCCGGAGGAAAATAGTCCACCGGGAGGAAAGTCATCCCAGTGAAGGCCAACGCGTTCATGGCGGCCAGACTGCTGGTCGCCTGGGGCACGGTGATCGCGTTCTTCGCGTTTGGCACGGAATTGCTCGCCGACCTCGAATCTCCGCTCAAATCGACCGTGCTTTTCATATGGTTATTCGCCGTCATCGGGTGGTGCGCTTTTGGCGTGGTCGAGCATGCGGAGCATCTGGCCGAACTGCTGGGCGAACCGCTGGGCACCCTGATCCTGACCTTGTCCATCGTCGTCATCGAAGTAGCGCTGATCTCCGCGGTGATGCTGACCTCCGATGCCGCGCCCACTTTGGGCCGCGACACGATGTTCGCGCTGCTGATGATTATCCTGAATGGCGTGGTGGGCTTAGCACTGCTGCTGGGCGGCATCCGCCATCACACGCAGGAATATAATCTGCAAGGCGCCGCGGCCTTTCTCGCGGTTATCGTACCGCTGTCGGTGATCGCGCTGGTGCTGCCAAATTTCACGCGCTCCACGCGGGATCCATCGCTAACCGGTGTGCAGGCGTTCTCTTTGGCGTTGTTCACGATTCTTCTGTACGGCGTGTTTCTGGCCGTTCAGACGGTGCGCCATCGAAGCTTTTTCGTCGCTCCGCAATCCGCCGGCGCGCCCGCGAGCGACGACCATGGCGCTCACGACAGCCGCGCGCGACCCTCACCACAGGAAATCGGGATTCAGACGCTGCTGCTGATTATGATCGTGGTGCCCATCGTGCTGCTGGCCAAACAACTGGCGACCTTGGTCGACCACGGTATCGCCGCGCTCGGCGCGCCGGCGGCGCTGGGCGGCGTGCTGATCGCGCTGATCGTATTCACGCCCGAGGGCATGAGCGCATTGCGGGCGGCGCTCGACAATCAGTTGCAGCGCGCGGTGAACCTGTGCTTGGGCGCCGCACTGTCCACCATCGGACTCACCGTGCCCGCCGTGCTCGCGATTGGCCTGCTTACCGGCCAGCCCGTGATTCTGGGATTGGGTTCGGCCGAGATGGTCCTGCTGGCGGTGACCCTCGCGGTCAGCATGCTCACGTTCAGCGTATCGCGCACCACCGTGCTTGAGGGCGCGGTGCATCTGGTGCTGTTTTTCTTCTACATCGTATTAATCTTCAGTCCGTGAATAGTATTGCCCAGGCCGTGCGCGACGTGGACCCTTAAGAGATCCGCTCGAGCACATGACGCGCCATGGCATGCGCGAGTTCGTGCTCGCCGATAAACACCCTTCCGGCCTGCTCTTTGTGCAGCAGGGCCGCCTCTTCTTCGCTATGCGTACGGATGACCGCCTCTACTTCAGGGTTTAGCGCGCGTGCGATCTCGATCATCTTGCGCGCGTGAAACGAGTCGGGGGTGGCGATCACCAGCATCCGGGCCCGCACGATATGCGCCTGGATGAGCACGGCGGGGTCGGACGCATCGCCCGAGACCGCGGGCGCGCCGCGCGCGCGCAGCTGCTCGACCAGCTCGCGGTTCTGCTCGGCGACGACGAATGATACGCCGCGCTCGGCCAGCGCTTCTCCGATACGCCGGCCCACGCGGCCGTACCCCACCAGTACCACGTGTCCGGTCAGGCGGCGCTGGTCGATCGTTGACGGCAACTCCGCGAGCGGGTCGTCGCGACGTTCCAGGGAGCGCGCAAGCCTGGAGCGGGCTCGAATCCACACAAGCGCGGGCTCGATCGCCTGAAAGACCAGCGGATTGAGCGCGATAGAGAATAGCGCACCAGCCAGGATGAGATCCTGGCCGAGCTTCGGCAGGAGTTCCAGGCTGATCCCCAGTCCCGCCAGAATGAACGAAAACTCCCCGATCTGCGCCAGACTCGCCGAGACCGTGAGCGCCGTGTTGAGTGGATAACGGAACGCGAGCACCAGCAGAAAGGCAGCCAGCGATTTGCCGACAACGATGATCGTGACGACGGCAAGCACCATCAGCGGTTGACGGAGCAGGATTTCCGGGTCGAAAAGCATGCCAACCGACACGAAGAACAGTACCGAGAAAGCGTCCCTTAAGGGCAAAGACTCCTGCGCGGCGCGATGGCTCAGCGCGGATTCGCGCATCACCATGCCGGCGAAAAACGCGCCCAGCGCGAACGAGACGCCAAACAGCGCGGCGGAGCCGTAGGCAATACCGACGGCGGCCGCCACCACACACAGGGTAAACAGCTCCCGCGAGCCGGTGCGCGCGACCTGCCATAGCAGCCATGGAAACACCCGCCTGCCGACGATGAGCATCAGCGCCACGAAAATCGCGACCTGGGCCAGCGTCAGGC